>NZ_CAMYEZ010000019.1 GCF_947254915.1 uncultured Porphyromonas sp.
ACTATGAACTTCCCAAACGAACTAAAGTACACAGCTGACCATGAGTGGGTCCGCATCAATGGCAACGAGGCTATCATCGGTATCACCGACTTCGCTCAGAGCGAGCTTGGCGAGATTGTTTATGTGGACGTTGACACTGAGGGTGAGAAGGTCGAGCGCAACGAAGTCTTTGGCTCTATCGAAGCTGTCAAGACTGTTTCTGACCTGATGATGCCTATGACGGGCGAGGTCCTAGAGGTCAACGCAGAGCTTGAGGATGCTCCCGAGCTGGTCAACGAAGATCCATACGGCAAGGGCTGGATCATCAAGGTAGCTATCGCAAATCCCGCAGAGGCTGACGAGCTACTTGACGCTGCTGGCTATCAAGAGAAGATCGGTAAGTAAGAGCTAGAGCAGATGCAACCTCTCGTTAGCGTCATTATGGGTAGCACGAGTGATCTACCCATTATGCAGCGTGCCGCCAAGCAACTGGAGGCACTAGAGATACCCTTTGAGCTACTCGCACTCTCTGCCCATCGCACTCCCGATGAAGTAGCTGAGTTCGCACGAGGTGCCGAGGAGCGTGGCGTACGTGTCGTCATAGCTGCTGCTGGTATGGCCGCACACCTATGCGGTGTCATCGCCTCAATGACACCCCTGCCTGTGATTGGAGTGCCCATTGATGCCTCTCTAGAGGGACTAGACGCTCTGCTAGCTATCGTACAGATGCCTCCAGGCATCCCCGTAGCAACGGTCGGAGTCAATGCTGCGCAAAACGCAGCGCTCCTAGCAGCTCAGATGCTGGCACTAGGCGATCCTGAGATAGCCCAAAGAGTGAGAGCTCAGAAGGCTTCGCTCAAGGAGAAGATCGTCAAGGCTAACAAAGAGCTAGCACAGATCTCTGACTATAAGTACAAAACGAACTAACGATAAGACGATGTAGAGGCGGAGGGTGACACAGCTTTTACCCTCCTCCCCTACTCGTTTATCTTTGCTATACACACCTACTACCATAATATGTCTCTCTGTAGATACCAGCGTCGTCAGAGTTACTCCGTGCCTGTCGGTGAGGCTCGTCTAGGAGGCGAGTCGCCACTGCTCTTACAGAGCATGGCTAACGTGAGTACCATGGAGACCGACCTCTGTGTGGCACAAGCCCTGCGCTGTGCCAGCGAAGGGTGTCAACTCTTTAGGTATACGGCTCAAGGGGTACGAGAGGCTACCAATCTGGGCGTGATCGCTGAGCGACTACGCGCCGAGGGGTGTCGTATGCCTCTGGTGGCGGACATACACTTTAGGAGTGAGCCTGCCTTTGAGGCGCTCAAGCATGTGGATAAGGTGCGTATCAACCCGGGCAATTTCCTTCACCAGAAGGCTTCGCTAGACGATGAGACGGCACAGGCGGAGATAGCAGAGGTCTTCGGGCGCTTTGTTCGCGAGGCTCAAGTTCGCCACCGTGCTATACGCATTGGTGTCAATCACGGCTCCCTCTCTGAGCGCATCCTAGCTCAGTATGGCAACACGCCCGAGGGGATGGTTGCCTCCTGCATGGAGTACCTAGAGGTGTGTGACAGCCTAGGAATGCGTGACGTGGTCATCTCAATGAAAGCCTCCAACGTCCTAGTTATGACGCAAGCTGTGCGCCTACTGGTGGAGCGTATAGATGCGCTAGGCTGGCACTATCCGCTACATCTCGGGGTCACCGAGGCGGGTGCTGGCGAGGATGGACGTGTCAAGAGCTGTATCGGCATTGCTAGCCTGCTCGTTGACGGTATGGGCGACACGCTGAGAGTCTCTCTGAGCGAAGAACCCGAGGCGGAGCTTCGCTTTGGGAAGAAGCTTATCGCGTACATTGATCAGTTGGCCACTTTTGACCAGACGAGACCTATCTACGGAAGCCATACTTATCGCTCCGTAACTCGTAACCAAGCGCAGGGCGCTACAACGCTGGCTCACTACCCCGCTGTGCTGACACTGGACAGCGATGGGAAGGCTCTCGGCGTAGGCTTTGATGCTCGACTGGAGGAGACGCAATTGGCTTTCGCCGAGGAAAGGCAGACACTGCAAGTCATCAACCTTGACACGCCAATGGATCGACTAGTGCAGCACTTAGAGGACTTTGTAGCTCACTGGGACGGTCGCTCTTGGCTGGAACTACGAGGCGCAGAGCTGGACTATATATATAAGGTACGCTATACCGTGGAGCAGCTCTCGAGAAGAGGTACGATGTCTCGCATCTTGCTACACTATACATCCCATGCGAGAGGCTATGACGACATCTTGATTGACTGCGCTACGCAGCTAGGCTCGTTACTTCTAGAGGGGATCGGCAATGCGGTCGCTTTCTCAGCAGTGGCTATGAGTCCTAAGGCTCGTCTGGACCTGCTCAATGGTATCCTTCAAGCGGTACGCATTAAGATGACCCACACCGAGTTCATCAGTTGTCCAGGCTGTGGGCGCACGCTCTTTGACCTTCAGCAGACGGTGGCGCAGGTCAAGCAAAGACTAGCGCATCTACCTAATCTCAAGATTGGCGTGATGGGCTGCATCGTCAATGGTCCTGGCGAAATGGCCGATGCGGACTACGGTTACGTGGGCGGTGGCGTCGGCAAGGTCGACCTATACCGAGGCCAGGAGCGACTCGTGCATGGCATCCCTTCGGCAGAAGCTGTGGATCACCTCATTGAACTCATCAAGAGTGACGGCAAGTGGTGCGACCCGCCACAGCAATAACCTTTATACCTACTCAACTCATGCTTCCTATTCGGATTATCAACCGCTCTTCCTATCCCCTGCCCCAATACGCTACGGCACTCTCTGCAGGGCTAGACCTACGAGCTAACCTAGAGCAAAGCGTCTTGCTAGCACCCCTAGAGCGTAGGCTGATACCCACTGGTCTATACATGGAAATCCCCGCTGGCTACGAGGGACAGGTGCGTCCACGCAGTGGACTGGCCATCAAGCAGGGGCTGACCGTACTCAATGCGCCTGGCACGATCGACGCAGACTATCGTGGCGAACTACAGATAATCCTTATCAATCTATCTCAAGAGGCAGTGGAGATAGCTCCTGGCGAGCGGATTGCTCAGCTAGTCTTCGCACGCCATGAGCAGTGCGACTGGATTGAGGTCGAGAGCCTTTCGGACACTCAGCGAGGCGATGGCGGTTTTGGACATACTGGCGTATGAAAAGCTTCGGTCGGCAGACGCTCTTACTCCTTCTCTTAGCTCTGCTAGGGCTAACCTCTGCTAAAGTCTCTGCGCAGTCCACAGAGACGAAGGGGACTGCCTACTCGCTCATTGAGGACTACGCCAATATCCTCTTCTTCGCAGGAGCGCAAGAGCCTGCCATCGGCTACCTCTACTACCTCTACGATGGCTATCCCGACCAGCAGGTTCGGACGGCGGTTCCGCTAGCCAGTTGGCTTGACCTGACAAGTCGGCAAAGCGAAGCTAAAGATCTACTCAAAATCCTTTTCACCAAGCGAGGCGACCAAGCACGCGCCAGCCAAGAGCTCGTACGCTACTACCTCACGCTCCTCTACAGTAGCGGAGAGATTAATGAGGCGGACTCGCTCTTTGCTATGCTCCCGAGAGAGGTATTGAACCATCCGAACATACTGCTCGTTCATCTGACCAACCTAGCGATGCTAAACAAGAACCAAGAGTTGCTAGAGCAGATTGCACAGCTAGACACAACGCAGTTCACAGATCCTCAGCAACAAGAAGTCTACTACCGACTCATCGCTCAGTCCTCCTCCAAGCTAGGAGACTACCAGCGCATGCTCCAAGCTGCGGAGCGTCTAGTTGAGCTTGAGCCGAGCAACCTTGGCAATCACCACACACGTCTAGAAGCGCTCAACGCACTGAGGCTAGACGACCAGATAGAAAAGGCTCTGGCGCAACTTCAGCAGACTCTCTCTCTACCCGACGCCTATATCGAGGTGACTCGTGCCGAACTGATCGCCTCGCGCCGAGACACCAAGCAATCGGCCGACTACCTCTACCGCTATCTAGCGCGACAAGACAGCATCACCTCTGTCTCGGCACGCATTGTCTCCATGCTACTGCCAGACTTCTCAGACATTAGCCAGATCCCGTCAGAGTTTATCCCCGCCTTGACACGCCTTGCAGAGCTAGAGCCGACCGATCCGAAGCTCTTCGCTGACCTTTATATGATTGTCTCGGCACAAGAGGGGAAAGCGCAGGCGGAGCAACTGATCAAGCACTTTTACGACAACCCCAAGACCGCTTATAGTGCGGTACTCGTGCAGGCTTCGCAGATGAAGGAGCAGGAGCGACTAGAGTACCTCACATCGGCACGCAAGCGTTACCCCGCAGACCTTCAGATCCTGGCGCTCTACGCTGGCGAACTCATCGCTCGAGACCGCTTAGACGAAGCTAAGCAAGCGATCAGTAGCCAGTTAGACTGGACCAAACTCAAAACCGCCGAAGGCGTTAAGCCGACCGAAGGACTGCGTCTGCTACTCCTCTACTCTTCGCTCATCTACGAGCGACAGAAGCAGTCGGCACAGGCACTAGAGGTCTTTGAGATAGCGGAGCGACTCTTTCCACGAGATGCTATCTTGCTCAACAACTACGCCTACTACCTCTACACCTTATCGCCACAAGACAGTAGCCATCTAGCGAAAGCCGAGCAACTAGCCGCGACAGCTTACGGACTAGCCCCCGAAGAGGCCAACATCCTCGACACTTACGGCACTATTCTCCTAGCTCAAGGCAAAACGACCATGGCACAGCTCATGCTCTCGCAAGCGGTAGAGCGAGCCGAGCAATTAGGCAAGCCCAATGCGGGCTACATCGAGCGACTAGGCGACGCTTATCTGCAGGGTGGCGATCGGCAAGCTGCCCTCCAGCAGTGGCAGCGAGCTTACAAGTTAGCCCCCACGACGGCGCTCCAGCAGAAGATTGATGCGCTGAACCCTTAGTTATGATGGACAAGCAATGAGACACTCACTACCATACACCCTCCTCTTGATCAGTAGCGTACTACTGCTCCTAGCTTGTGGCACACGCACCACTCACCCTAGCTCTCCAAAGGTGCCCACAGTCGCAGACGACGGAGGCTGCGCTCTAGGTGGCTCGTGGCTTTCTGACCAAATACTTCAGATCAGCCACACGCCCGAGCATCGCATCGCTAATGCTGAGCTATCTCTAGGCAACTCGCAGCTATCCACACGTATAGACCTCTTTGTGGATCAGAGCGAGGGCATGATGCTCTCGGCTCGTCCGCTCCCCTTCATCGAGGCTCTGCGCATCTACGTGCTCCCTGACCACGTCGCTCTGTACGACATGATGCACGACGCCAAGGTCACCATCACTTACTCTGAGCTGAGCGAGCAACTTGAGGCTGAGGTCTCCTACACACTCCTGCGCGACCTGCTCCTTGGGCAGCCCACCTACCTAGCCGATAGTGAGTACAGCGTTGGAAAAGGCTCCCTTGAGGTCTCACTCCATAGCCCCAAGGGCAAGCCCTGGGTCGCCGACTATATGGTCAATCCGCAATGCCAGCTAGGAGCTATCCGCATTGCCTCCACAGACCAAAGCCAAAAAGGCTATCTGCAGGGACGGTACAGCTACCAAAGCGGCTCCAGCAAAGCTATTGCAACACAGCTCCTCGTCTCTACCCCTCGCAAGCGTCTCTCCATGCAGCTAAAGTATAGCAAGAGCAAAGTGCTCAGCCCAGCCCAACTACGCGAGCGCATTACCGAGCCTCGTGATGGCTATAAGACTATGACCCTAGACGAGTTACTTAGGCTTCTTTAGTTTTCACACACTTCCCCATCGATCTATGTCACACCTCCGACGGTTACTCTATACCTTCTGTCTACTCACGCTCACAGGCACCCTACTCTTGGCACAGCAACCCAAGAAGTCCGCAGCCGTACGCAAGCTTGAGAAGCAGCGTACCGAGCTACTCAACGCTATTAAGAAGACCGACAAAGAGATCAAGGCTCTCGGTCAGAGCCTATCCGAAAAGAACCGACAAGACAAACTTGTTCGTCAGCAGATCAAAGACCGAAGCCAAGTCATCTCACTCTTAGATCAAGAGGTCTCTCTGCTCAACGTCTCCATCGATTCGCTAGCCAGACAGATTGGTGTGCTACAGCAAGAGGAAGAGGTAAGCCGTGGACGCTATGCCCAGACACTGCGAGCACTCCAGCAGCGCCCCCGCTTTGAGGATCGGCTGCTCTTCATCCTCTCCGCCTCCAGCTTTGACGAGGGCATACGTCGTGTGCGCTACCTCTCCGCTTATGCTAGAGCGCACAAGGAGGTCGCAGCACAGCTACACGACACCCGTGAGCGACTCCAAGCGAGCCAAAACCAACTCATAGCGACTAAGCAGCAGAAAGGGACGCTCCTACAGCTACGTGCCGAGGAGCGTGTCAAGCTAGAGCAACAGCAGAAGAGCATCGCCTCCGAGGTCAAGGAGCTCTCTTCCGAACGGCAATCACTCCAGAAGAAGCTTAAGCAGCAACAACGTAAGGCAGAGCAGCTCAACCAAGCTATCCAAGATCAGATAGCTCGTGAGATAGCTGAGGCAGAGCGCAAGGCACGTGAGGAGCGTGAGCGCCTCGAGCGTGAGGCTCGTAATAAGGGGCAGAAAGTGCCCAAGCAGGCTGAGCGTCGCGCCGAGACCAAGGATGGCTATGCGATGGATGCTACCGAGCGTAAGCTGGCTAGTTCCTTTGCTGCCAACAAGGGACAGCTCCCCGCACCTGTCAAGGGGCGCTACCGTGTCATCAGACGCTTTGGTCTCCAGCAGCACGATGACCTAGCCCTAGTGCAGACACGCAATGGCGGTATCGACATACAGGTGTCACGAGGCACCCAGGCGGTCGCCATCTTTGACGGAGTAGTCAGCAAGGTCTTCGTCGTGCCAGGCTACAACAACTCCATCATCATACGTCACGGTAACTATCTGACCGTCTATGCCAACCTGCAGAACGTCTCAGTCCGAGCAGGGCAAAAGGTCAAGACAGGTCAAGTCCTAGGCACCGTGGCGAGTGACGAGGAGGGACAGTATGGGGTCATGCAGTTCCAAGTATGGCACGAGCGCACCAAGCTCAACCCCCAAGCCTGGATAAGATAAAGCCACACCCTCATAAAAGCAGTTCATCCGATGCAAAGAGCAGAGTCCACGAGGCATCTAGTCGTTGCCATGGGAGCCTTCGATGGAGTACATCTAGGGCACCAAGCACTCATCCGCCAAGTCCTCACGATAGCCGAGCGAGACCACTTGACCTCAGGAGTCGTTACCTTCGATCCGCACCCGCAGCTGGTACTACACCCCGAGCGTCCCTTCCGCCTCATCACGCTAGAGCGAGAGAAGGAGCTACTCCTGCACCAGATGGGCATAGAGCGGGTCGCTGTCATCCCCTTTACAGTGTCCTTGTCACAGATGAGTGCCGAGGAGTTTCTCCGCACGTACCTCGACGAGCAGCTACATATCCACACACTCGTCGTGGGCTTTGACCACCACTTCGGTCACGACAAGGGGCTCGACTTTGCGGACTATCAGGCGATAGCGCAGCACTACGGCATACGCTGCATACGTGGAGAGGCATATACCTTGGGAGACAGCACGAGCCAAGATCCCATCAGCTCGACCGCCATACGTCGCTGGATAGACACTGGAGCCGTGACCGAGGCGGAGAGACAGCTAGGACACCCCTACACCATCTTGGGCAAAGTCAAGACAGGTCTTCAGATAGGGCGCAAACTGGGCTACCCAACCGCCAATATAGAGGTACCCTCCCCCTACAAAGCGCTTCCACCCGCTGGCGTCTACATGGCACGCACGACCATTGATCCCTTTGGAGCGACCCAGCAGCGAGATATACCGAGCATGCTCTACATAGGCACACGCCCCACGCTCGAGCTAGCCAAGGAAGAGACGATGATTGAGGTCTTTCTAATGGGTGGCGAGGAGTACCACCTCTACGGTCAGGAGCTACAGATCTCCCTCTGCGATAGACTACGTCAGGAGCTACACTTCGAGAGCCTAGAGGCACTGCGCAAGCAGATCTCCCGCGACGAGGAGGCGGTGCGGCGCTACTTCCAGCTCTCCGACTAATACTCAAGCTTACCTACTCCACACCTCTAAAATACCTACATAAACTGATTTTCTAGAGAGAAAGTTGATCGTACCTTTGCGCTCGTATTTTCAACCATAATACGAAAAGAACATGAATCAACTTACTACCAGTTTGTTGCGGAGGAGCCTACTCCTCTCACTCATCATGATGCTCCTAGGTAGCGTCACTCTTACATCTGCTCAAGACGGAGGCAATACGTCCGAGAGCAAAGAGTCCATCACATTTCACACGACGCGTAAGGTCGGGGCTAAAGTTCAGCTCAGCGTTAAGGCAAAGACTCCTGTAAAGGCCGATGGACTAAAAGAACCTATCGTAGCAGACGGAGCTCTCCACCGTTACACCCTCACGAAGGATAAGGTGTCCGTCAACGGAGATATCACCAACTTTACCTGCACTTTTAATGAGATCGATCAGCTTGATATCACCAAGGCTTCCTCTCTTGACACACTCAAGTGTGGGAAAAACATCTTGACCTCCCTCGACATCTCCAAGAGCAGCTCTCTGAAGAACCTAGACTGTTGGAACAATAAGATTACAGCTCTAGACCTAGCATCATGCCCTCAGCTTGTAGTCGTACACTGTGCTAGAAACAATATCTCAGAGCTTGATCTATCTAAGAGCTCCAGTCTAGAGTTCCTAGACTGTGCACGCAATCAAATATCCCGTCTAGACTTCTCCAAGACACCCAAGATCCGCTTCATATACTGTTCATGCAATAAGATCAAAGCGACCGTCATGGGTCGTCTCATCTATAGCCTACCCGACCGATCCCAAGAGGAGAGGAATGGGGAGATACACGTTATAGACAGCTTTTTCGCCAAGAAGTTTGGAGACAACGTATGTCTCAAGAAAGATGCCCTTGAGGCTAAGCGACGTGGCTTTAAAGTCTTTGACTTCAACGCTCCCAACCCCAAGAAATACGAAGGCAGTGATCCTGTATACCCTGCTGGTGAGACCACCCTTGCGACAGCTCTCAAAGTAGGAGACAAAGTCTCTCTCAGCATGGCGGGCGAGGACAATGACGACATCATGCTAGAGGGGCTCCGTGAGCCTTTTGATCCAGGGACGAAGGAGTACACCGTTGAGAGTACTACCTTCACGATCCACGGCAAGCTTACCGAGCTAGACTGTAGCAAAAAGAAGGTCTCAAGCATCTCTGTATCTGCAGACCACCCCTTGCTCAAGCTAAACTGTAGCTCCAACAAACTTACTACTCTAGATCTAACCAAGGCCCCTCAACTACAGACTCTAGAGTGTCAGGGTAATAAGATTAGCGAGATTAAGATAGCTACTGCATCAAAGCTTGAGAAGCTCAGCATCTACAACAATGCTATCCAGGAGAAAGCTATGAGCCAACTCATACAGGCTCTTCCAGACCGCAAAGGTCAGACAGCAGGTCTACTCTATGCCATCAGCAAGACAAGCACTACCGAGCTCAACAAGTGCCCAGACGAACTTATCAAAGTAGCTAAAGACAAAAACTGGGAGCTGAAGAGCAACGAGTCGGACAATGTATCTGTAGAGGCACCCTCTACGCTTGCTCTACGAGTCTATCCCAACCCAGCTAAGGAGTATGTACACGTAGCAGGGCTAAGTCGTGGTGAGGTCGTAGCACTCTACTCTTCTCAGGGCGAGCTTCTACAGCGTGCCACAGCTAATGACCTCGGGAGTGTAGAGCTAGATCTGCACAGTCTACCCGATGGAGCATATATCCTCAAGAGCGCATCTGAGAGCACAGTCCTACTAGTCAAGTAAGAAGCTACACTTCGAGAGCCTAGAGGCACTGCGCAAGCAGATCTCCCGCGACGAGGAGGCGGTGCGGCGCTACTTCCAGCTCTCCGACTAATCACGGTCCAAACGACCCAACCCAAGGGGCTGTATCGCGACGCTGCGGTACAGCCCCCTCTTTTTGCCCGCTAAGCTAGGTTTCACCTAGTGAAACTAAAGTTTCATACAGGTGAAACTAGAGTTTCATACCCAGGGCTGACGCATTATATATCGGTACTCTACTAACTACGCTTGACAACAACTCTGGGATATGTGGATTAAGCCTCGCTTCATAGCGCTACCAATACTCATACATCTTCGCTAAGTCCGATATCTACCAAGGAAATTCCCAATAGCTCACGAGAAAACGAAAATTCCCCACGAAGAGGCGAAATAAAACTTCGGAAGAATGAAATGAAACTTCGGAAGAATGAAATGAAAGTTCGGAAGATTTTTTCGTTTCCTCGTTGGATAATCCAAAATATCTACGGATGAATTTCCCAATTTCCCCCACCTTCAGATTTCTACCATAGAGACGTAGATGCACTCGTCCGCTATAATGCGTCAGCCCTGCACTTGATCCTAAAATCTGCCAAATCTTGGAGAAATCATATCGGATTCTGCTGTATTTGGACAAATCCCGAGAAGTGCCCTTTTTGCTCTTGATTGGTAGCCCTTAAAGCTTGTAACTTTGTGTTGTCTATAAGCCTCTTCTTTAGTATCCCCTAGAGGGTATTTATGCACTCTCTAGGGGTATTTAGAATCGCTAGAGCCTGGATAACGACACTAATCAAAACCAAATATAACAATGAAGAAATCCAAACTACACCTGATGTCTTGGCTCCTACTACTAGCCAGCATCCTACTCATCTCATGCAAGAAGGATGAGCCAAATCAAAAGAAAGAGACCCCTCGCAATCCCGAGGTGGTTGCACAGGAGCAGGAGCTCCTCAAGCTCCTCGGAGAGGACGAGGGCATCGCCTTTGCCTCTGGTATGAAGGTGGGCGACACCATCTCTATGGGCATCTGGGCTGAGGGAAAGCTTGAGTTTAAGGGGATGAAGCCCTCGGAGTACCCCACACGCTATCCTGATTTGAAGGAGTGGGTCTGCTATACCATCACCGACCCTAATGTAGTCATCAAGGGTAATGTGATCGGGGTCAATATTCAAGAAGCTCCACTCACTGCATTTGTGGCATCTAAGGCGCCTAACTTTGAGGCCTTTAATATGTTTGATTGTCCTAATATCACCGATCTAGACTTCTCTCAGTGCAAGGCCCTTGTATATATACGGATGGTCCGGCTCGATAAGCTAACTAGCATAGCACTACCTACAGAACCTATTCTCAAGAAATTATATTTGTGGGCTTCTCCCAAGCTAGAGCAACTAAATCTATCTAAGGCTACTGATCTAAGGAGTCTTACCTTAGGTAAAATGTCTCTCAAAGAGCTAGACCTCACGCATTGTAATAAGCTCTTAGATTTATATCTAGATAGTTCCTCTACTCCTATACCCGACATAAGTCATCTCAAGCTAGAGGCTCTAGCCTTCAGAAATAAAAATCTGACTTCACTAGATGTTTCTAAGCTTCCTGAGACATTAATCCTTTTAGACCTTTGCGACAATAAGCTTCAAGGCTCTCTAGATCTCTCTCGTCTGAAGCGCCTCAACCTATTATACATATCAAATAATCAACTCTCTACGCTCAAGCTCCACCATGTCCCTGCTCAGCTCTATGCTCAGAACAATCAGCTGACATCTATTGAGGTAGTCGAAGCAGAAAATAAGTACTACGAAGAGGACATGTCTGATGAAAAGCAACAGAAACGAGGGTGGAACCGTAGTCTTTTTGTGGATTTTACATTCAGTAAGATGTCAGAAGAGGCTATCACACAGTTCCTCGACAAGCTCTTTACAAATGAAATCCCTGATAAATTGAAAGGACTCTTTCTTATGGCAACTCGTGAGAATGAGAACGAAGAATACTCCTTTGGTGAGAATGCTTTCACTCCCCGGCACTTAGAGCAGATTAAAGCCAAGGGATGGATACCCGTAGGGCTTACAAAGAGTACTGGAGCGCTCCATACCATTAAATTCCGCAGTAAACACAGCAGACCTGCCACTCCTATGGTGTCACAGGGTACCCCCTCTCTAGAGCTGATGCGAGAGAACCTGCTTGATGCTAGCAACGAGTCCGATGCTAGAGCGTTTACTCCTCATCTCTAAGCTCTCCTAAACGAATAGACAAGACACAGCTCCTCGGGGCGTGTCTTGTCTCATATCATTATCTATCAACTCCTATAATATAACAGGCTGACTTTCCTTATTTCAATAGACAATATCCAATTAAAAACTAATCACATAACGCTATGCAGTTGACACAACGTTTGTACACTTTGGGGCTTCTTGCAGTTGCCCTTCTAGTGTTCCCGAGCTGTGACCCTAAGGGTCCGACTCGCCAGATACAGGTAGAGGCAGAGGTGCCTATGACTAAGTCCTTCGACATCCAGCTCAATGTCGCAGATTACTTTACTATCCCAGAGTCGGGGATGCGTACTCTGAGAGTTGAGATAGAGCGGGTCTTGTATCAGGACAATGTCTCTTGGAGCGTTCAGGAGAGCTTAGGAGCTACAAATGTCTCAGTAGACGACATCAAGAGTCTACGACTAGATAAGATCTCCATAAAGTGCCTTAACCCTACAGGCTTAGATCTATCCATCTTAGCACCCATACGCCTCTATATAGGCAAGGATAGCCGACTATTTGCAGAGACTCGTGTAGAGCCTTCGCAGACAGACGTGATAGACTTAGTCCTACACGAGCATGATCTACTACCTTATGTCAGTGTCAGTGAACTGCCGATAATGGTGACCAGCAAAAGAGCGTCAATCCCCGACTGGCCTAACCCCGACGTTAAGACGATACGGGTGCAGGTGACCTTCACAGGAACAGCTAGCGTATTGACGAAATGAAGCAGCTACTCAATCGACTAATGGGAGGAGTAGCAACTTGCCTACTCCTCTCCACACTCCTCAGTGCACAGGAGTCTC
Source organism: uncultured Porphyromonas sp. (assembly GCF_947254915.1). GTDB lineage: Bacteria > Bacteroidota > Bacteroidia > Bacteroidales > Porphyromonadaceae > Porphyromonas. The sequence continues at coordinate 12,917 of NZ_CAMYEZ010000019.1, forward strand.
CCTCTTATAAGCGACTAGCCGATGGTCGCTACGTGGTAAGTGGAGCTAGTCAACCTATGGAGCCTACAAATAAAGGACTCTCAGGGATCGGACTAGCCGTAGGTGTCTCTGTCCCTTATGGTACATTTGCTCAGCTAGGGTTTCGGATCATACCACAGCTGGCTGTTCGAGGCGGTATAGGCTTCTTCCCTAAGATGCAGCTCTATAGTAAGGCAGACTTTGACTTTGGGAACCCCACTGAGATGCAGGAGTATACTAAGGCTCTAGGCTATACGCCTGGGATAGATGCAAAGGTCGCCTATAGCAACTTGTCGGGGCAGCTTTTGCTAGACTGGCATCCCTTCGGGCGAGGCTTTCGTCTGACGGGTGGACTTACTTTTGGCTCGCCTCAGGTTCATGTACATGCTATGCTGATAGACACCAAGACGGGGAGGTCTATTACGGAGCAGGAGAGCAACCTTGATCCGAACAATATGCCTCGCATTACCATCCAAGATGCCAATGACCCCTCAGCGGGTGTGACCCTTCAGCCTAGTGGCGATGCTTCGGCCGATGTCTCAATCTTGTGGCAACGCAATGTGAAGCCCTACGTGGGGATTGGTTATGGTCAGATAGCGCCTAAGTCCGGGGTCTCGTTCTTCTTCGACCTTGGGGTGCTATTTACGGGCAAGGTAGGACTAGCATCTCCCAATGCCATAGCAGGTGATCTCAATACACTGCTAGACTATGACCCCAAGGTGCAGGAGATAGTTTACAAGGCTCAGTTCCTGCCTGTACTCAACTTCGGCATAGCCATCCGACTAGCGTCAATTTAAGTCTCAACAAAAACAATCCTCAATCATATATGAACTATCTACAAATCCGCTGGCGACATGTGCTTGCCCTCTCGCTCATACTACTCTGTAGTGTGAGTGCGCTCTTTGCTCGGCCTCTGAGCGAGCGTGAAGCTCGACACCTCGCCGAGCAATTTTTCCATCAAGTAGCCTATGCACATAAGGTGTTGGCTCCTGCGCAACAACCGCTCAGTCTCGTATCAGCTCCGATACGTCAGAGTGCTGGTGTAGAGCTACGCACCCTATCGGGCGACAAGGCTCGCTACTACTATATTTATAATAGAGGTAGCAATGCAGGCTTCGTCATCATCGCTGGTGATGATGAGCTGACACCCTATATTGGCTACGCTACGACTGGACAAGTCCTTGAGCAGGATATGCCCGAACAGCTCCGAGCCTTTCTCAAGGCTTGTCAGGAGCGTATCGATGAGCTTACCTCTAGTGTAGGTTTGCGTAGCTCTCTCAGACCTACACCCCGAACCGCTACAGAGCCAGCACAGATTGCTCCTTTGTTGGGAAACATACAGTGGAATCAGAGTGCCCCGTGGAATAATCAGACACCTACCGACAATCAAGGAAAGCATATGCCAGTCGGTTGTGTCGCAACCGCCTATACGCAGGTGATGCGTTATCATCAGTGGCCTACGCAAGGTGAGGGAACCTTCTCCTATACAGAAGAAAGAAGTAACCGCCAGCATAGTGTAGACTACGGGGCTACTACGTATGACTGGGCGCATATGCCTGAGCGGTATAACGACCCATCGTCTGCGACCTCTGAGGAGACCCAAGCACTCTCTACGCTTGCCTACCATGCCGGTGTCGCTGTCGAGATGATGTACGCACCCAGTGGTAGTGGCTCCTATACGCCCCTTGTAGCACGAGCTTTGGCAGATCACTTCCGCTATGACAAGAGGGTGAGCTTCAAGAGTCGAAGCAACTATACTCAGGCCTCTTGGGAGCAGATGCTACGTGCCGAGCTGATAGCCGCTCGTCCTGTAGTCTATAGTGGTAGGGGTAGTGGCGGTGGTCACGCTTTTGTCTGTGATGGTTACGATATGGAGGGACTCTTTCATATCAATTGGGGCTGGGGAGGCATGAGCGATGGCTACTTCAACCTCAACTACCTCGTCCCCTCAGATCTCGGTATAGGTGGTGGTGCTGGAGGAGGCTTCAGTCTCGGCCAAGGAGCAGTCGTAGGCATCAAGCCCGACAAGACCGGCTCATCTCAGAGACAGGAGTCTTCGCTGGTGACCACGTGGCGATTTGGGATGACCTTCACAGAGGGTACACTTGATGCTAGTGCAGAGTACACCGTTACATTAACAACTGATGCGACTCCATACGATGGGTCCGTAACCTATGGCGTGACCAAGGTCGGAACGACAGATACGCTGTACCTAGATCAATACGCACGCAATGCTCGTATTGATGGACTTTATCAAGACTTTAGCATCGACCCCGAAGAGCTACAGCTGAGTAATCACATCGGTGTCGGCACTTGGGACATCTTCCTCGCATATCGTCATACAGATGCCAAGGGTCAGACTGCGTGGAGACCTTGCGGTCAGCACGAACGTGCCAAAGAGCAGTATCGTCACACCTACACGATCACGCAGGAGAGCGATGGCTCCTATGTCGTAACAGAGGAGGCTAGTAGCAATCTCTCTATGCTAGAGCTGGTCGCAGGATCTGTTCAGAGCTCTATCGTAGGCTATGAAAAGAGCAAAGTTTCTCTCCAGCTACGCAATACAGGGCGAGTAGAGTTCTTCGGCCAACTATACCTATACGCTAGAAAGGTCGGTGAACGGATATTTGAACCAGTAGTCAATATAATCCCAGTGATAGATGCTGGAGCGGTCAAAGAGGTTACCTTCGAGATAGACCGATTCCCCTATGGATCTGGAGATGTGGAGCTAGAAGTAGGGTATTTCATCGGAGATCGCTTTAACCAGTTATCGACGACGACTGTCTCCATACAGTCTGCGACCGACATACGCCCAGCTTACGTCCTCTCCTCAGATCAGCCTGTCAGGGTAAATGTGAACAGTGGCAACCTCTCACAGATACGCATACGCAATATAGGTACGAAGACACCAACAAACCATGTCTTCTATCGCTGGGAGCTACGGAAGGAGAAACAGACGACTAGCACCCGTTGGACGCAGATTGACATTCCAGCTGGAGGTGAGCAGCTTGTTGCTCCAAATCTAGCAACCGAACTTCGTCAGATAGGCGCAAAGCGTGGCGATAATATTACGCTCACAGCCACCTTTATCGAGGTAAATGAAGAGGAGCAGCGTATCATCAGTGTAATACCTCTTATGGAGGAGGCTAAGCTCTCCGTATACTGTGATGGTGAGCTAGTGGTCGGTGATGGAGTCATCACGATGACCACGGCACGGGCAGTCGGAGAAAATATCTCCTTCGCCTACTTGGCGGAAGGTGATGTCGTAATAGAAGGAGCGACAGGGACTCCCAAAGAAGATAAGTGGGTCGACTATACCCTTACAAGCCAACAAGTATCCCTACGAGGAGATTTCACTGTGCTCATCTGTGAGCAAAATGAGTTGACAAATCTTGATGTCTCCCAATGTAGCTCCTTAGAGGGACTATCGTGCTTTCTTAATCAGATTAAGGGAGAGGCGATGACGCAATTGGTCAATAGCCTCCCCGACCGCACAGGTAAGAAGGCTGGGATCTTTGTCGTTTATTATACCTCTCAAGAGGAGAGAAATATATGTCTCAAGAGCGATGTTACTATAGCTAAAGCTAAGAACTGGCAAGTCGCTCTAGCGACTTTAGAAAACGGAAAGATTAAATATTACCTCTACGAGGGAGAGGATCCGACAAAGACCTTTGCCGTAACGTTCGCGAAGCAAGGCGAAGGAACGCTCACAGCCACCGGTGCTGACGATCTCAACGCAGTCCCCTTCGGTACGGAGCTCACGATCGAAGCGACACCAGCCGAAGGCTACGAGTTAATCGCTCTAACGGCTAATGGCAAAGACATTCTAGCGACGAAGAAGCTGAGCGTCAGGGAAGACATCGAGATCAAGGCAACCTTTGCGAATTTTGACAACGGCGTTATCACGATGACCACCTCTAGGGCAGTAGGCCAGCAGATTATGCTGGCGATGCGTCCCGTCGAGGGGCAGACAGTCATCGCTGAGGGCCTCAAGGAGCCGCTGATACTCGATGGCGATACTCATTTCTATACGCTCACGAGCCAGACAGTCACCCTCCTAGGGAAATTGGAGTTTTTGAGATGTAATGGAAACCTCTCTAGGCCACCTGTCCCTTATCAGAACCTATTGACCAACTTGGACGTGTCACGCTGTAATACATTAACAAAGTTGGACTGCTCTAAGAATTCGCTCCAAAGCTTGGATGTGTCAGGCTGTAATACATTAAGCGAGCTGGACTGCTCTGATAATTCGCTCCAAAGCTTGGACGTGTCAGGCTGTAATACATTAAGCGAGCTGTACTGCTATTATAATTCGCTCCAAAGCTTGGACGTGTCAAGCTGTAATGCATTAACAGTGCTGTACTGCTCTGGGAATTCGCTCCAAAGCTTGGACATTACGCACAACGAAGCTCTTACTAAGCTAGACTGTTCGGGTAATCAACTAGAGACTCTAGATTTGTCTCAGTGTCTTAACCTAGTGAACGTAGAACTGTCCAAGAATCAGCTGACCCACCTTGATGTGTCACATAATGGCGAATTGCAGTTCCTAGAATGCTATGATAATCAGATCAAGGGTGAGGCGATGACAGCGCTAGTCAATGGTCTACCCGATCGTATGGACAAGGAGCCTGGCAGGTTTCAAGTTATAGGCGAGGATGCTAAGACAGATGGCAATATATGTCTCAAGAGTGATGTCGCCATCGCCAAGGGTAAGAATTGGCGTGTCGAAGATGAAAATGGCGACCCATACGAGGGAGAGGACGACTCTCAGCCCTCTGTCGGTGACGGTGTCATCACGATGACCACCTCTAGGGCAGCAGGCGAGCAGATTATGCTGGCGGTGAGTCCCGTCAAGGGGCAGACTGTCATCGCTGAGGGCCTCAAGGAGCCGCTGATACTCGATGGCACGGGGCATCTCTATACGCTCACGAGCCAGACAGTCACCCTCCGGGGTAACCTGACACTCCTACTGTGTGATGGTGCTGTAAATCTGGAGACGCCCCCCTCGCATGAGAATCAGTTGACGAGCTTAGACATAAACTGCGAGACGCTTACACTGTTGTCCTGTTCGGGTAATCCGCTGACCAGTCTAGACCTGTCACATGCTCGTGCATTGACTACCTTGGGGTGTTATGGGAATAAACTGACGCAACTCGATCTTTCTCCGTGTACTAAGCTGACAGGATTAGGTGTCGGGGAGAACCTGCTGACCCACCTTGATGTGTCACATAATAGCGAATTGCAGTTCCTTGATTGCTTTGGTAATCAGATCAAGGGTGAGGCGATGACAGCGCTAGTCAATGGTTTACCCGATCGTAGGGGCAAGGAGCATGGCATGTTTCAAGTTATAGGACTGGATGCTAAGACAGATGGCAATATATGTCTCAAGAGTGACGTAGCCATCGCCAAGGGTAAGAATTGGAGTGTCCAGTCCTTCTCTGGCGACTACGAGGGTGAGGATCCTATAGTAACGTATATCGTAACACTCTCCAAGGAGGGTGAGGGTACGCTCACCGCTACGGGAGCCGACGATCTCACCGCTGTCCCCTACGGCACAGAGCTAACGATTGCCACTACTCCAGCCGAGGGGTACGAGCTTACTGCACTTACTGCCAACGGCACTGACATCCTCGCTACGAAGAAGTTCGTTGTAAAGGGTGCTACTGAAGTCAAGGCGACCTTTGAGAAGAAGACGTTCGCCGTGACCCTAACGAGCAATGAGCATGGTACGATTTCGATTGTTGAGAACGTAGATCTCAAGGCGGTACCCTATGGCACTACCTTGACAGTCCAAGCTACGGGTAAGAACGACAAGTGCGAGCTTACCGCCCTCACAGCCAACGGAGAGGATATCCTTGCCACGAAGAAGTTTGTCGTCAAGGGTGCTACCGAAGTGAAGGCAACCTTCGTAGACCATACGAATATAGCGGAAGTCAATACCGAAGCTATTCGCTTTTACCCCAATCCTGCTAGAGAGTACATTATCGTAGAGGGAGTAGACCCTGCTAGCGAGGTCAAGCTCTACAGTATGGAGGGCGAGCTACTGTGCGCTATGCAAGCAGATGCAGAGGGGCATCTACAGATTGACCTGACAGCTCTCAGCGATGGTGTCTACCTCCTCGTAGGCACTGGGTGGCAGGAGCGACTAGTGGTCAAGAAGTAGGGCTACCCCCTTCTCTATAGTAGAGACTGCTACATAGTGGCAAGCGATTAAGCTCACCATCGTGTGGCAGTCTCTTTTAGTTTCTCCCGTATGAAACTGGAGGGCTGACGCATTATAATGAGACTGTTGCAAAAGTCAACAGTCTCACTAATTGCTCTGTCAGGAGCTACACATAGCGACAAGCGAGGAGTAGATGAACTCATTATTATATAATGTGTCGGCTCTGCACTCTAACCTCTAATAACAGATCTTTACAGGGAAATTCGTCCGATTCCCTTCTTTCTCGAATATCCACGTGGGAAATCTCAAATCTCCACGTGGCTATTTTTTATTTTCCACGTGGGCGTGATTCATTTCATCCGAAGTTTCATTTCATTCTTCCGAAGTTTCATTTCATTCCTCCGAGGAATTTTTTATTCCCCACGTGGAGATTTTGAAATATCCACGTGGAAATCACTTTTCCCCGACACAGCGTCGTTTTGGTATGTATCCAGTTCTAAATTATTGTAGCGACCCAACCTCCAGTCGGAGGGCAGCCGTTGTCGAACCGCAAGACGAGTAACCCTGTGTAGGGACTCACGAGAGTGTCCAGTCGGAGGGCGTCCGTTGTCGTTAAGTTTGACGATGTCCAGGCTACGACGTCTCGATCGTTCTACAACGGACGCACGAGCCGTCCAGTCCCTACAGCTCTTTACTCGTTTAGGTATCCCTACTCGTGAGAGTTACGGCATCGAGTCCAAGAGAGGAATTTCGTCCAAATCTTGGTGAAACCATATCGGATTCTGCTGTATTTGGACAAATCCCGATTACCTCCATTTTACCCCTTGATTAGTAGCTTACAACGACTGTATCTTTGCGCTACAAATCACATATAATCAAATAAAAACCAAATGAAGAAAACTACATTATTAGCGCTGGTATTAGGGGCTTTTGTAGGGCTACAGGCTGTCTGTTCCACAGAGCTAAATGCTCAAGAGGTCGAGACGCTGACGGCAGCTCGTACAGACCTGCTCTCACGTAAGTATCTACGTCCATCTCGCTCCGTCATCTATGCAACAGATGGCTCCGACGTCGCAGAGCGACTAGTTGAGATAATGCAACAGCATCCCAATGAGCAGTTTGACATCAATGAGATTGTCCTAGATCGCATCGAGCTGACACCGCCTAAAGACCCCAATAGTGCCGAAGGTCGCCAAGCACTCCAAGATGAGATCACTCGTGTTCTCGAGAATGCGCACGTGGGGCGTATGATTATGAAGAGCTGGTTCCCTCGTTATGATAAGGCAAGCAAAGGGTACTCTCTCGAAGTCCTAGAGGCGAGAGGAGCATTTGCCGCAACGGATGCTGATATCGTTGAGGCAAAGACGGCTCATAGAGACCTCTCTGTACAGCTAAATACCATCGGAGAGCAGCTCATCGACCGCTCTTATGTAATCGTATATTATGTATATCTCACTGAGGCCAAAGAGGCAAAGGTGAGCGGATTCGTCTATAAGCTAGACTTCGGTGCTGAGACGATGAATGCCTTCTATACGAAGCACTTCAACTCACCCGAAGGAATAGACAAGGCTACATTCCCACTAAAGTTTGTCTATGCAACGAAGGAAAACAAGGTCTCCTCTTTTGTGATGGGTATGACCAAGGGTACAGCTGTGGGCAAGGATACCAACTACGAGACGCTCGCTATGAACGTATTCCAACTAGCAGATGTGCTAATCGCTAATAATGTACACGACTTAGAGATTCAGGCTTCCATCGCTCAGACGAGTCCTATCTCTGCTAAGATAGGGACGAAGGAAAACTTGAAGACGGACGACCGCTTTTTCGTCGTAGAGAATGTCCTTGATCCCGCCACAGGAGAGACCAAGACTGTACGCCGTGGTGCCGTACGTGTTGGTATGCACATTGCAGACAACAAGAAGATTGCCGATGGCAGCCAGCAGGACTTCACACGATTCTATCAATATGCAGGGTTTAGTCGCCTCGAAGAGGGTATGACCCTCATCAGCAAGCCTGATCTAGGAGTCGGATTGACTCCTTTGGTGAACTTTATGTATGTGGGTGCTGAGGTGGATTACCGTGCTTCAGACCTTTTGTCGCTGATTCCAAAGCTCAAGGGGAAGTCTGTCCCAGGTATTTTCCTCTTCGTCCGTATGGGTATACCTTTTGGACTCAAGGCGTCTAAGGATGGAGGCTTTGGCGTACTAGCAGTGACCTCTGAAGATGTATCGGCTCTTTTCATACGTATGACCTATGGTCTACGCAAGGAGTTTAACTTCGCTCGAGCATTCAATGCTTCTGTAGAGTTAGGATATGGTACTCTAGGAGTTCTATCTAATAGAGAGGTGAATACAGAAAGTTTCGGCTACCTAACTCTCGGAGGTCGCTTCGGCTGTTACGTACACCCCAATATCAATGTCTTTGCCCATCTAGGTAGTGAGCTATGGGTCGCTGGGGGTGAATCAGCCAAGGCGGTAGGCATCCCGCCTATCAACTTTGGTGTGGGTACACGTATCTCATTCTAATATGAAGAATAGATTATCTGATTAGTTTCCATAGGACTGCTGTAGCCTCTAGTGTGGTTATAGCAGTCCTATACGCATCATTAAAAAAAAAAACAGATTAAGACGATGAAGATAGAGACATTTGC
>NZ_CAMYEZ010000020.1 GCF_947254915.1 uncultured Porphyromonas sp.
AACTTCGGAAGAATGAAATGAAAGTTCGGAAGAATGAAATGAAAGTTCGGAAGATTTTGTTTGTTCCTCACTGGATAATCCACAATCTCCACGGAGGAATTGTCCGATTTACTCACCACAGACGCAGGTGAACTCACTCTACCTGCTGCGTCAACCCTGACAGTCGCCAAAGAGCAACTGTAAGACGTCAGTAGAGGAGCGTGCCAACGAGCGGGAGATGGTCGCTGGGACCAGCGAGGTAAGTGTCGCCACCGTACGTTCGTCGAGGACGCCCCCACGGAGCTGGCGTCTCGTACATATACTGATGAGGGGGTAGCGCTATGCGTACCGTCTCTAACTCAATGTGTGGATAGTGACTCTCGGGAAGTAGCGAACGGGAGACGAAAAGCCGATCAATGCGCTCCCAGTAGCCTCGGTAATAGTAGCTCCCTGGAGGCATCGTCTTTAGTTGCTCATCGGTGAATGGTGGCGTGAGATCTACCATCGCTAGCGAATCAACCTGAGACTGGTATGATTGGTAAGGCAACGCCCAACAGTCGGTCAAGCCGTCCTCTGGGGTAGCGTTGAAGTCGCCCAAGACGATGATGCTTTGCGCTGGATCAGCGGTTAGCAGACTGTCGGTACGCATACGGAGCATCTTGATCAAAGCGACACGCGCCTCCTCTGCCGTAGCACCTCCTCTGCGTGAGGGGAGGTGGCAGACAATGAGCGAGAGACGAGCTGCGGAGGGTAGACGACCTGAGACGAAGAGCAGATTGCGTGTCAGGTAGACACTGTCGGGGAGGATTCGCAAAGGCCACTCCTCGGTCTGCTCTAGAGCAAAGCGGTCCGCATCATAGAGCAAGGCCACGTGAGAGCCACGGCGATCAGAGCCTGTAGCACAGATAGTCTTGTAGTTAGCACTGCTCAGGAGCGTGTGTTGGGCCAGTTGCTCCAGCGCCTCTACGCTCTCGACCTCTTGTAGTGCTATGAGAGCGGGTATGTCCCAAGCGGTCACATGAGAGATCACCTCGGCTAGCTGACGACACTTGTGCTTCATACGTGGTGCCGTCCACCCTTTGCGAGCCGTGGGGAGGTACTCACGATCATCCCAGCGGGTGCTGGGGATGGTGTCAAAGAGGTTCTCCACATTGTATGAGACGAAGGTAAACCTCTGCTGAGCTACTAAGTGAAGGGTACCACAGAGCAGCAGGAAGAGCAGCATTAGCCAACGCAAGCGTACAACTACAGAACAGGTCATTTCAGATAAAAAAGGAAGCGACGCTCCCATAGAGTCTAATTAGTCTCTATGAGAGCGTCGCTATACGTTGATAGGGTCTCTAGATTACCAGACCACGACACGCTCCTCGGGAGCGATGTACATAGGGTCTCCTGGCTGGACGTTGAATGCCTCATAGAAGGCATCAATGTTCTTCAGCGCCTGGTTGACACGGTTGATACCCAAGCTGTGTGGGTCAATCTTGGTCAGACGTACCTCCTCCTCAGGGGTGATGTTTTGCCCCCATACACGAGCATACCCGATGAAGAAGCGCTGTGCTGGCGTGAAGCCGTCAATCTTGTCAACTTTCTTGCCCTGGAGCTGCTTCTGCAATGCTAGGTAAGAGACGAGAAGACCGCCTTGGTCAGCGATATTCTCACCGAGCGTCAGATGACCATCGGCATTGAGGTGGTCATTGATCTTGATCTTGCTAAACTGCTGTGCGAGGCGCTCCGTAGAGGTCTTGAAGTTCTTCTTGTCAGCCTCAGTCCACCAGTTGTGCATATTGCCCACAGCATCAAACTCGCTACCCTGATCGTCAAATCCGTGCGTCATCTCATGACCGATGACCACACCGATAGCGCCATAGTTGACAGCGTCATCAGCATTGATATTGAAGAATGGAGGCTGTAGTATACCAGCGGGGAAGCAAATCTCATTCGTTGAGGGCATATAGTACGCATTGACGTCCTGAGGATTCATAAGCCACCGAGAACGATCTACGGGCTGTCCTAGCTCAGACATATTGAAGTCATGCTCAAATTGGATGGCACTGCGGAGATTGTCCACAAAGCTCTTGTCCTCTGAGATGTTGAGCTTGGAGTAGTCCTTCCACTTGTCAGGATAGCCAATCTTAACGGTGAAGTTAGAGAGCTTCTCAATAGCCTTCTGCTTCGTATCACTAGACATCCACTCAAGCTGAGAGATGCGATCCTTGAGGGCAGCCTGGAGATTGCTAATCATCGTCTCCATACGCTCCTTAGCCTCTGCGGGGAAGTACTTCTTGACATAGACCTCACCAAGTGCCTCGCCGAGGGTACCGTTGAGGAGGTTGACTGCACGACGCCAGCGTGGGTGCATCTCCTTGACACCAGATAGCTTGGTGGAGTAGAAGTCAAAGTTAGCCTGAACAAAGTCGTCAGAGAGGTAGGTCGCATAGCCGTCAATGGTCTGCGCTAGGAGATAATCCTTGAGCGCCTGTAGGTCTACCGTGGGGAACCACTTGCTAAAGGCCTTGAAGAAGTCTAGCTGACCAGCGTTCCACGACTCTAGAGTCTGCAGGTTGCGACCCTTGATGTAACGAGCCCAATCAAAGCCAGGGTTGTCAGCGACAAACTTCTTGACCTGAACCTTGTTGAAGTTGCGAGCTACATCACGAAGCTCCGTCTGTGAGTAGCACATATCAGCAAGGACGTTACTGACAGCGATGTTGTTCTTCGCAATACGCTGAGCCTCCTCGGCAGAGTAACCAGCTAGCTGAGCGATGCGCTCGATGTACTGATTGTAAGCCTTGATGATCTCCGCATTCTTTGGGTCTGTGTAGTACTCCTTATTGCCTAGAGCTAGGCTTGTCTGATTGAGGTTGAAGATATTCATATCGCTATTCTCAGCATCTGCCATAACGTAGGTGCCGAAGAGCGTACCATTTCCCTTATTGTCCTGCTGAGCAGCAAAGTCAATGAGTGCCTCCTTAGAATTGATTGCCTCAATAGACTTTAGCTCGTCAAGGATTGGCTGAGCGCCTAGCTCGTTGCGCTTGACACTGTCGATAGCCTGCTTGTAGAGTACAGAGACACGGTATTCATTCGTACCAGCCTTGTAGCTACCCTGCGCTAACTCATCAACGATACCGTGAATCTGCTCTAGAGAGCGATCACGTAGCACGTCAAAGGTGCCGAAGCGACTGTAAGCTGGCTTGAGCGGATTAGCCTTAATCCAGCCTCCATTGACATAATGGTAGAAGTCATCCTGTGGACGCACGAGCGTGTCCATATCAGCTAGATTGATAGCTGGGATGATCTCCTCGTTGGTCTCCTGCTTCTTACTACAAGAGGAGAGCGTGATAGAAGCTGCACATAGAGCAGCCACTAGTAGTTTGCGATTGTTCATATTTGATTGTTCGATTTCAAAATGATTCATAGGTTAAGAGAGAGTCTACTTAAAGAAGTGGTGAGGGGTACTCTCCAGCCTCGGTTAGCTTGGCAAGATGCTCTATGACCATCTCACGGTCGGAGGCATAGGTCGCACCAAACCAGCGGGCATCGGTGCTTAAGACCTGCACCTGCGCCAGTCCCTGACGGATCAGTGTGTCAACGACTGTCGGGATAAAGAACTCTGACGTAGGCTCGCTGCCGTGCTCTCTGAGAAAATCTGCGAAGAGTCTCTCCGAGTGCTCTAGGTAGTCGGGCGTAAAGCCCCAAAGATTCATTGATACGAGTGTGCCACGTGCTATGGAGAGCTTCTTGCCGTCGTGCATGCTGACTATCTCGTGGCTCTCGTTTTCGTGGATGTTCTTGTGCTCGGTGATGTGCATAAGGTAGCCCTCGGGCGAAGCCTTGCACACGCCACGACTCACACTCCCCTCAGCGGTGAGCGTGCTCTCAATGTCGTAAGCGACCATACAATAAGCACCTCGGCTGTCTGAGGGCAACTGAGAGAGGTAATCGCTCATAGTCTGAAAGGCTTCACGACCGTAGAAGTCGTCTGCATTGATCACTGCAAAGGGACCTTCAATCTCGGGTGCCGCCATCATCAGGGCGTGGTTAGTACCCCACGGCTTGGTGCGCTCGGCAGGAGCCGTAAAGCCTGCGGGCAGTGAGTCTATCTCTTGGTAGACGACAGCCGTGTTGATGGCCTTCTGATACTTCTGTAGCACCTGCTCTTTAAATTGCTCCGCAAAGGCGTGGCGTATGACAAAGACCACCTTGCCAAAGCCAGCTCGGATCGCATCAAAGACGGAGTAGTCCATAATACTCTCGCCCGCAGGTCCCAGTTTGTCTAGCTGCTTGAGTCCGCCATAGCGACTACCCATACCAGCAGCCATAATGACTAGTGTAGGTTTCATTCGATCGTTCGTTGTTAAGTGTGTAGCGGGGACACTCTATGAGAAGAGTACCACCCCGCTTCTGCTATTGAGGGTAGTGCGTGTTCGTATCGTCTAGATGCTCTAGCACCTCCCCTAGATAGCGCTTAGACTCATCACGTGCCAGCTCTAGGTTGTGCAACTTGTAGTTGCCACAGTCACGAGGAGCCACACCAGGCACAGCTCCCTCGTAGTGTGCCACAAAGGCAAAGGCACGACGGAGCAGATCTGCTATATCTAGCGGATTAAGGTCACCTACTATAATAAGGTAGTTACCCGTCAAGCAACCCATCGGTCCCCAGTAGATAATACGACTCCCCCACTCGGGGTCATTGCGCAGATAGGTCGCCACGAGATGCTCTATCGTATGCAGAGCGCTCAGGTCAAGCACAGGCTCACGATTTGGCGCCTTCATACGTATGTCAAAGGTGGTCACCACCTGATCACCCACGAGGTCACGACGAGAGACATAGACACCACGCTTGAGACGCTCGTGATCTATGGTAAAGCTTGGGATATCCTTCATTACTTCAGGTTACGTAAGTTACTTTTTCTCGCTGTATGCGAGGACTCCAGGCTCTATCTCTAGCGGATTGTCGTAGAAGGTGGGATAGTTAAAGAGCCTAGCCGTACGCTCACCCCACAGCGTGATCTTGTCACCCGTGATATGGAGCATGCTACCCTCTCGCAGGCCGAGTACGTCGCAGTTAGGATTGTACTTGACAAACTCACGGATACGCTGCTCACGCGTCTCTCCACCATGACCCTCAGGATGCGCATCCAGGTAGTGCGGATTGATCTGGAAGGAGATAAGCCCCAGCGCCTGCGTCGTATCGGGGTTGCAGATAGGCATATCGTTTGTCGTCATAATCGTCGGGCAGGCGAGGTTTGACCCAGCGCTCCAGCCCACATAGGGGATGCCATCCTCGAGGACACGCTCACGGATCAGCTTCATAGCGCCCATATCTTGTAGTTGCTTGAGAAGTGCCCATGTATTGCCACCGCCCACCATAATAGCCTGAGCCGAGGCGATCGCCTGTAGAGGCTTATCACAAGTGTGCAGACCCGTGACATTGACGCCAACGCCACCCAGCGCATTATTGACCTTAGCTACATACTCATCCCAGCTATAGGTGATAGCTGCATAAGGGACGAATAGTACATCCTGAGCCACTGGACCTAGGAAGCGACCAATCTCCTCAGCAGCATAGCCTAGATAAGGCTGCCCCTGAGATGCAGAGTTGGATATAAGTAAGAGTTTCTTCATATCTATACTAGAGTGATTCGGATAATCTAGTCGCAAAGGTACAAAATAGAAGCACACGACTCCACGCTTTTCACGCAAAAGTACCACAAAGCTCTCCATCCCTGCCACTTACAGCATTCACCTCTCCGAGCGCCCACGGAGGAAATCCCTAATAGCTCCTGAGAAAGCAAAAATTTCCCACGGAGACGGGAAATAAAACTTCGGAAGAATGAAATGAAACTTCGGAAGAATGAAATGAAAGTTCCGAAGAATTTTTCCATTCCTCCGTGGAGAATAGACAATCCCTACTGAGGCATTTTGCATTTCCTCCGATATGCCTATAACCCATCTCAAGGAGTCATTCAGCCGATGTAGCAAGATAATTGTGAGGATGGCGAAAGTCTCGGCGTGCGCTATCTCTTGATTTTGTATTACCTTTGTGGCACGAGGGTGCGTTGTCCCTATGAGAGGAAACAGCTCCACCCTCCTTTGTCAAGTATCACCTTAGATAGTAATCATAAGTATATGAAAGGTTTCAACCCTATAGGTAGTTTGGTAGTCCTCGTCGGGGCGCTCATACTCATCGTCCCCGCTCTGATGGACAAGGGTGGGAATATGTTCAATCTGATCGGTTGTATCGTGATGATTGCTGGATTCCTCCTACACATCTTCCTCAATAAGCGCATCACAACTATCAAGGAGTAGCCTGGCCCAAGTGCTCTCTGAGGCACTGGACTAACCTTGTATCTAGCCCCTTGGCTATCCGTTGAGGGCTTGCCTTGCCCATACGTAAGACAAGTCCCTTTCGTTCGTATATAAGGTCACCCCTAGCAACTTACTCACCAGCTCTATGTACTACAACAAGGCGATTCTGATAGGCTTCGTAGGTGCAGACCCCAGCGTACACTATTCGCGTCGGGGCACCTGTCAAGCATCGCTACGCTTAGCAACCTCTGTGCCAGGCTATACGAAGCGTGATGGTACGCAGATACCAGATCGTACAGAGTGGCACACGGTGGTGATCTTTGGGACGCTGGCACAGTTTGTTGAGCGCTGGGTGCGCAAGGGGTCGCACCTCCTCGTGGAGGGCGAGATACGCTATAACAACTATACAGATCGACAGGGGCAGACCCATGCACGTACAGAGATATGGGCGGACAAGGTCACCTTTGTGGATCGTCCTAAGCAGAGCAGTGGACAGGAGAGTGCATCGCCTCGTCCTGCTACCGAGCAATCAGTATCACCGTCTGACCCTAGTGACGCAACGAGCGTGGGTGACAACGGTATAAGTTACAAGAGTAGGAGCAATGGGTGATGCCTTCTTATTAAGCCTTTTCGGAGGAATCGTGTACAGCAATCCTATCGTTTGGATGGATGCTATACCGCTTCTGATCATCCTCTTCCTACTGCTTTGCTCCGCTTTCATGTCGAGCAATGAGGTGGCCTTCTTCTCTCTCACCCCGAAAGAGGTACAGCAGATCAAAGATCAGGAGCACCCCAACGACCCACGACTACTCCAACTCCTATCGCACTCGGAGCAACTACTGGCGACCATCCTGATCGGCAATAATGCGGTCAACGTGGGGATCACAATCCTCTGTGCGTGGTTTGTGGGCGAGCATTGGGACTTCTCGGCAAATCTCGTTGCAGGCTTTATCATCCAGACGGTTCTCATCACTTTTCTACTCCTACTATTTGGCGAAATCATCCCTAAGATCTACGCTCAGCGCCACCCACTCTCCTTCATTCGACTGACGGCTCCAGCCGTGTCTGGACTTTACAAGGGTATCGCTTGGTGCTCCAAGGGCTTGATCAAGACCTCTAAGTTCTTAGGCTCTAAGGCTAGACGGGGACCTGAACTCTCTGTAGACGATCTCTCAGAGGCTGTCGCACTGACGACAAACGGCGATAACAAGGAGACGGAGATGATCCATGAGATTGTCAAGTTTTACCACAAGACGGCTGATGAGATCATGGTACCTCGCGTTGATATGATCGGTGTCAACTACCACTGGGCTTATCATCAGACGCTTAGCTTCGCTGTGGATACTGGCTACTCACGACTGCCCGTCTACGATGGGTCACAGGACAGTATCCGAGGAGTACTCTATGTGAAGGATCTCCTCCCTCATATGCACGAGGAGGACACCTTCCCGTGGCAAAAAATCATCCGACAAGCTTACTTCGTACCTGAGAATAAGAAGATCGATACCCTACTGGAGGAGCTACAGCAGGAACGTATCCATATGGCGATCGTGATTGATGAGTTCGGCGGGACCTCGGGACTAATCACGCTGGAGGACATCCTCGAGGAGATCGTCGGAGAGATCGTCGACGAGTACGATGATGAGGATCCGCCCTACGTACAGCTTGCCGAGGGGGTCTATCTGATTGATGGTGGTATGTCGCTCATAGATCTCTGCAAACTACTGGGTGTAGAGCCAGAGTACTTTGCTCCGCACTACGAGGAGGTTGATACGGTCGGAGGTTTATTCCTAGAGGTGCTACAGGAGATCCCTCAAGTGGGTCAGCAGATAACAATATCGGACATTGACTTCATCGTGACGCGCATGGAGCGCCACCGTATTATGCAGCTCAAGATGCGCCTGCATCCTAAGGAGCAGACTGACTCACAGACCGATAGTCAGACAGAGTCTCAGGCGTGAACTACTCTCAGCTACCCCTCCCACTAGGGGACATACTCTACATCGCTGAGCTACCAGCCAGCATCGCGCCCAGCCTACCTACTTACCGCTCACTAACGCAGCAGCTACTTGACGAGATCGCTCCTAGGGAGTCGGTCTGGCGACTGACGCATCTCCCCTCTGGCGCACCCCATCTTGTCTCGCCTGGCCACGACTACCATATCTCCATATCCCACAGCGGGGGCTACGTGGCTCTCATCCTTAGTGAGGGTGCGCACGGTGTCGGCGTCGATATTCAGGTGGCTAGTGATAAGTTGCGACAAGTCGCTCCAAGGTTTATGTCTCCGACAGAGCTGGCTTACTATCGCCATCTTACGACAAGCGAAGCGAACGAATGGCTCTACACCGTGTGGTGCCTCAAGGAAGCAGCCTACAAAGCTTACCCGCTACAGGTCAAGCGCCACCTAGCGACCAACTATACCGTCTCTCCGCCCGAAGCTTCTCTCTCTTGTGGCGTGAGGAGTGAGCCCTTCGCCCGCTACACCATCTATGCCGACGAGGTGGACGACCGCCCTACCCTTCTCACGGGCTATCTCCTTCGTAGCATCACTACTGCGCCCTACCACCTCACCTACGTTCAGGCTGGGGCGGGAGCTTTTGAAAGTTAAGCCCCACACCCGAGACACGGTATCTCTAAAATCCTTATCTTTGCGAAAGCATTGGTGTATCTGCACGGTGCTATGACCTTTGGACTATAAAAAGACCTATGAGCCAACTATACATCTACAACACGCTGGAGAGGGCTAAAGTGCCCTTTGAGCCAATTGCCCCGCCACATGTGGGACTCTACGTTTGCGGACCGACCGTTTACGGGGATCCGCATCTAGGGCATGCTCGCTCGGCGATTACGTTTGACATTCTCTTCCGCTACCTCAAGCACCTCGGTTACAAGGTGCGCTACGTACGCAATGTGACCGACGTGGGGCACCTGGAGCATGATGCAGATGATGGCGAGGACAAGATAGCTAAGAAGGCTAAGCTCGAGCAACTTGAGCCGATGGAGGTAGCTTACTACTACCTCAACCGCTACCACGATAGTCTACGCCTGCTCAATGTGTTGCCTCCTTCTATTGAGCCACTTGCCTCGGGGCATATCATTGAGCAGATTCAGCTAGTACAGCAGATCCTCGATGCGGGCTACGCCTATGTGAGCGAGGGCAGCGTCTACTTTGATGTGCTTAAGTACCACGCAGACCACCCCTACGGCATCCTAAGCGGACGCAATGTGGAGGACATGATCTCTAACACACGCGAGCTGGACGGGCAGGACGAGAAGCATAATCCGCTGGACTTCGCCCTCTGGAAGAAGGCGCAGCCTAGCCACATTATGCGCTGGCCTTCACCTTGGAGTGAGGGTTTCCCTGGGTGGCACTGCGAGTGTACCGCCATGGGGCGCAAGTACTTGGGCGCTCGCTTTGACATCCATGGCGGTGGACTGGACTTGACCTTCCCGCATCACGAGTGCGAGATCGCACAGGCGGTTGCTTCGCAAGGAGAGCCTATGGTCAAGTACTGGATGCACAACAATATGATCACGGTGGATGGCAAGAAGATGGCGAAGAGTGCGGGCAACTTCATCACCCTGGAGGAGTTCTTCACGGGCAATCACCCAGCACTCGAACAAGCTTATGCGCCGATGACCATTCGCTTCTTCGTCTTGAGTGCACACTACCGTGGCACGGTGGACTTTAGCAATAGTGCTCTGCAAGCTGCGGAGAAGGGGTACCAACGCCTCATGGACGCTGACGCTAAGCTTCAGTCGCTCAAGCCATCGGCTACCTCAACGATCGAGAAGATTGATCTGGCGGAGCGTTGCAAGGAGGCAATGGATGACGATATCAATACGCCGATGGTGATTGCTGCGCTCTTTGATGCGGCTCGTCTCATTAACTCGATCCACGACGGACACGAGCAGATCACGAACGAGCAGCTGGAGGAGCTGCGCAATGCCTACGACCTCTACCTACACGACATACTCGGTATGCAGTCGGCTACGGAGGCTTCTGATCTGAGCGGTAGCCAGCAAGAGGCTTTCGCTGGAGCTGTTGATCTACTTCTAGACATTCGCTCCAAGGCTAAGGCAAGCAAGGACTGGGAGACCAGTGACCTGATACGAGACAAACTGACCGCTTTGGGCTTTGAAATCCAAGATACCAAGAGCGGTGCCGAGTGGAAGGTGTTGTAAGACGCTTTGACCCAAACTAGGTCCTAATGCTTTCGCTCATTATCCCTGTCTACAACCGCCCTGACGAGATTGAGGAGCTACTACACTCGCTCGCTCAGCAACAGACGCCCCCGTCCTACGAAGTCGTTATCGTGGAGGATGGGAGCTCTGTGCCTTGCGCTGCGGTTGTGGATCGCTATCGTGACCAAATGAGCATACACTATGAGGTGGTTCCCAACGGGGGACCATCCAAGGCGCGCAACATAGGGGTACGCCACGCTACGGGCGACTGGGTTATCATCCTCGACTCGGACGTGGTGCTACCGCCTGACTACCTATATAATGTATCTCAGGCGATCGTTGCGGACGAGTGCGATGCGTGGGGCGGGCCCGATGCGGCTCCTTCTCTGCAAGACGGCTCCTTCGGCATGTGGCAGAGGGCGATCAACTATGCGATGACCTCGCCTCTCACGACGGGCGGCATACGAGGCGGAAGCAAGCGACTGACGAAGCGGTTCTACCCACGCACCTTCAATTTGGGTTGTCTCAAGTCTCTTTTTGAATCTATGGGAGGCTTTGACGAGACGATGCGCTATGGCGAGGATATTGACTTTAGCATACGTCTCTACGAGGCGGGCAGTCGGGTCGCTCTCCTTCCCGAGGCGGTGCTCTATCACAAGCGTCGCGTGGACTTGCGTAAGTTTTACCGACAGGTGTGGCACTCTGGCACGGCTCGTGTGGAGCTCTCACGAAGACATCCTGGGTCAATGCGCCTGACCTACTTACTCCCCACGCTCTTTGTCGTGACAACGCTACTATTCACGCTACTTGCGGTGTGGTGCCCGTGGTTCTGGCTCTACCATATACTCTTTATTGTGACTATCTTTGCAGACGCATTCTGTCGCACGCACTCAGTGGCGGTCGCTTGGCGAGCTGTCGTAGCCTCTTTCGTCCAGCTCTCGGGCTATGGCATCGGCTACCTCAGCCAGCGGTTCAAACGGTGCAAAGCTTAATCCTCAAACTCTATCTCTGAGTTATCTTATGAAACAGATTCCTTGGCAACGCATATTGCTCATCTTCGGCTTTTTCTTGATTGTAGCGCTTGGTTACTTTACACCAGCGCACTTTGAGGGGCGGAAGCTCTTTCAGGCGGACGTGGCGGGTGTCTCGGGTAATGGCTCCGACGTGCAGGCTAGCAACGAGACCTCCTACTGGACCAACTCGCTCTTTGGCGGGATGCCAATGTATCAGATCAGTCCTTCCTATCCCTCGACCAAGCCTCTGCAATACCTGCAAGATGTACTAACGCTCCGCAAGCCACTGAGCATACTGGGGACCTATCCGTGGCTAATCTTTGCGCTTCTCGTAGGCTTCTACATCTTCATGCGCTCGCTCAAGGTCGATCCCCTGCCCTCCGTACTGGGAGCGGTGATGTGGGCCCTGTCAAGCTACTTCATCATCCTCATACATGCGGGACACATTTGGAAGTTGACCGCACTCTGCTTCGTGCCCCCCACGATCGCTGGACTCGTCTGGTGCTACCGTGGCGAGCGACTTTGGGGAGGTGCGCTCTTTGCCTTCTTTATGGCGCTGCAGCTCTTGGCAAACCATGTGCAGATGACTTACTACTTCGCACTCCTCATGGGCATCCTGGTCATCGCCTTCTTGGTGGAGGCGATTAGAGAGCGAAAGGTTGTGGGCTTCCTCAAGTCTACAGGTGTACTTATCCTCGCAGGGCTCCTCGCCATCGCAGTCAATGGGACCAACCTCTACCACACTTACCAGTATGCTCAGGAGACGATGCGTGGTGGCAGTGAGCTAACGATCGCTCCGCCACATGCTCCCGAACAAGCGGAAGCTGAGGTCAATAGTAAGGGACTCTCCAAAGAGTACATCACGCAGTGGAGCTACGGTATCGGTGAGACCTGGACGCTCCTCGTACCCAATACGAAGGGCGGTGCGACCGAGCCTCTAGCTAAGGGACATGCCAAGCAACTCGCCAAGGCTCCTTATCAGTCTCAGCAGCTTCTGGCGCGGGCAAATGCTTACTGGGGTGACCAACCCTTCACCTCGGGTCCCGTCTATGTGGGTGCCTTCGTCTGCATCCTCTTCATCATCGGCTGTGTCGTCGTCAAGGGTCCGATCAAGTGGGGACTACTCATCGCTACGATCCTCTCAATACTGCTCGCATGGGGCAAAAACTTCATGCCGCTGACCAATCTCTTCATCGATTGGATGCCAATGTACGACAAGTTCCGAGCGGTCTCCTCGATTCTAGTCATCGCAGAGCTAACGATCCCAACGCTAGCCGTACTGGCGCTCGTGCAGCTCATCAAGGAGCCTCAGCTCCTACGTAGCAAAAGCGTCTGGATAGCAGGCGTAGTACCCGTGTTGCTGTTGCTCCTCTTTGCCCTGCTACCAGATCTCTTCTTCAGCTTCTTCTCTCAGCAGGAGAAAGTTTCCTTAGCTGGGAATGCTACACAAGCCCCTCTGCAAGATCAGCTAAAGACGATACGTATGGACATCTTCCGAGCAGACATATGGCGCAGCTTGCTCTTTATCGTGCTGAGTGCAGTGCCCCTATGGCTCTTTGCCAAGGGCTATCTCAAGACTCAGTGGCTCTGCTGCATCCTCGTCGGACTGACACTCATAGACCTATGGCTGGTAGACAAGCGTTACCTAGCCGATGACAACTTCATCGCCCCACAACTGGTACAGCAACAGGCAGCTCCTAAGACGGAGGCTGACCGTACGATCCTTCAGGACAAGAGTCTCGGCTATCGTGTCTTCAACCAAACAGTCGATCCCTTCAACGACGCCACCACATCTCGCTGGCACCACAGCGTGGGAGGTTATCATGCTGCCAAGCTACAGCGCTATCAAGACCTGATCACCTACCAGCTCTCCACGGGCAATATGCAGGTCTACGATATGCTCAATACGAAGTACTTCATCGTCCCCAACCCTAAGACCAAAGCACCTATGGCGATGACCAATCCAGATGCCTTCGGAGCAGCGTGGTTTGTCGATAGCCTTCGTTGGGTCGCTAATGCTAATGAGGAGATGGAGGCACTCACCACGGCAGATCTACGACACGTCGGAGTCGTCGATCTCCGCTTTGGCGAAGAGCTACCGCAGCCACTCATGCTACCCGACAGCACCGCTCAGCGTAGCATCACCGTCACCAAGTACACCCCACGACAGGTGGTCTACAACGTATCGGCCGAGGCGCCCGGCATCGCCATCCTCTCAGACATCTACTACCCGCACGGCTGGCACGCCACCATAGATGGCAAAGAGATACCTATCGCACGGGCTAACTACGTGTTGCGAGCCGTCTCACTGCCCGCAGGCAAGTACCAGCTCACGCTCACCTTTGCGCCACGCTCCATAACCGTGACCGAGAGCATAGCCTTCACAGCTTTGGCCCTGATCCTCCTAGCGCTCATCGGCTCCATCGTGTGGCGCATCAGGTCTTTGGGAAAAGGCAAGAAAGCCTCCACAGACTCACAAACGAATTAATTACCTTTATATATAGATCAAACTATGACTTATAGAAACTTACTACAGATCACCACCGCCCTACTGCTAGCGGTCTTGGTCTCTTCGTGTGCTTGCAGACTCAAGCCTCTCGACGGCTCTGCTGCTCAGGTAGATCCCACGCCCCTGACACTCGTGGGTACGCAGATACCTGGACAGGTCCGTCTGACGATCCCAGCTAAGTGGTGCCACAAGCGTGCTATCGTCAATGTTACTCCCGAGCTACGTTACAACGGCACCAGCGTGACGGGACAGACCGTCACCATACAGGGTGAGAACGTACGTGACAACTACCAGACCATCTCTTACGAGCGTGGTGGTAGCGTCATCATACCCTTTGCCTTTGACTACAAGCCTGGCATGGAGCAGAGTGACCTCTACCTCACCTTTGCCGCTACAGTCAAGGGCAAGAAAGTCAACCTCCCCGCTGTCAAGGTAGCTCGTGGTACCATCATGACTGCCGACCTAGCCAGCATTAGCGATATCACGCCAGCTCTTGCTCGTGACGCATTCCAGAGAGTTATCAAGGAGCAGTACACAGCCGACCTCAAGTTCCTCATCAACCGTGCTGAGGTACGTGCAGCTGAGCTCAACAAGCGTGAGGTCAAGGACTGGCAAGATGTCGTTGACAACGCTTACCAGGTGCCTAATCAGGAGGTAGACATCGAGATCCAGGCCTACGCCTCTCCTGATGGAGCTCAGGACTTCAACGAGCGTCTCTCGGCACAGCGTGAGCGCAACACCTCTCGTGTCGTAGCGCGCCAGCTAGGCAAGAAGAAGATCGAGGTCAACGCCCACTACACCGCTGAGGACTGGGATGGATTCCAAAAGCTTCTAGAGGCAAGCAAGATACAAGACAAGGAGCTAGTCCTGCGCGTCCTCTCTATGTATCCCGATCCCGAGGATCGTGAGCGTGAGATACGCAACCTCTCGCACGTCTTCACACAGCTAGCCGACGAGATCCTCCCCGAGCTACGTCGCTCACGCCTCAATGCCAATGTACGCATCATCGGCAAGAGCGATGACGAGCTCAAGATGTTTATGGCACAGCGCCCAGGTCGCCTCACCATCGAGGAGATCCTCTACACCGCTACACTCTATGACAACGCTAAGGATCAGATGAATGCTTACCAGCAGGCTGTACAGCTCTATCCAAAGGACTACCGTGCTTACAACAACATCGGTACGCTCTACCTCGCTCAGGGCAACTACGAGCAGGCTGCAAGCTACTTCGCAAAGGCTCAGAAGATCCAGCCCAACGCGGCTTCTAATATGAACGAAGCACTCCTCGCTCTCGACCGTGGCAACCTAGCAGAGGCTCAGCGCCTCATGGGTAGTGCCGTAGAGGTACCCGAGGCTGGTCAGGGCATCGGTCTCCTACAGATGCACGAGGGCAAGTATGCAGACGCTATCCGCTCCTTTGGCAATACGCCATCGAACACGCTAGCCATCGCTCAGATCATGCAGGGTCAGTACGCAGATGCCACACGCACCCTCGCTGCTGTCGCACAGCCCAATGGCGAGACCGCTTACCTCAAGGCAGTCGTAGCAGCTCGTACCAACGATCTGCAGGCGCTCGTCAACAACCTTCGCGCAGCTATCGCACTGGATCGCAGCTACGCACAGCGTGCACAGCGTGACCTCGAGTTTGCAGCTTTCAGCCAGACACCCGAGTTCGTCGCTCTGGTCAAGTAAGACAACAGACGTGACGTAGCAGAGCGTCACCCCCAACACACGAGAGGAGCTATCCGCCTAGGCGGATGGCTCCTCTCTCGTTGAGACTGTTGGCTTTTGCAACAGGCTCATAGTGGTGAAATGTACGGTAGAGCTATCCTAGCTTCCAGGACTGATCCCCTTTCGGGAGAAATAGCTACATTTGTAGCAACAAACCAGCAACTCATTCAATACGATGAAACGAATCATAGCTCTACTGCTAAGCCTCCTCTGCTTAGCCACTACGTTGCCCGCTCAGGTGCAGGACACGATAGACCTCTCTACGCAAGACTTGCCCACCTTGGAGCGAACCTTTGACACATTCTCACCCGACCTCCAGGATACCCTAGGGATCATCATGTCTGAACCTGAGGATCAGGCAGCGTTCCTCGAGAACGTCCAGAAGGCACTCCAGAGCGAGCCTAACAATGGTGTCGCTTGGGCTTACGTCGCCACCATTTACCGTATGCAGGGCAAGTCGGAGCAAGCTCTAGAGGCTGCCACCAAGGCGATCACCCTCCTACAGGCGAAGCCTGCACGTAGAGCTATGGTCTACAGCCTACGCTCTGATATCTATACAGACCTCGAGGATGGTGTCAAGGCACTTATGGACCTGCACTCTGCTATCAAGGATGCTCCCGACACGCCTAATCTATACTTAAAGCGTGGGAATCTCTATGCCGCTATGGGGCAGTACGACCTCGCAGAGGTGGATATGCGTAAGATCGCTTCGCTCGATCCTAAGAACCCAATAGGCTATATTGGATTGGCTGTGATTGCGATGCAACAAGAGAGGCAGGAGGATGCCATACAGAACTTGAACGAAGCTATTAAGATTGCTCCTGACGAAGGCTTTCTCTACTATCTGAGAGCTAATGTATACATCAAACTAGAGCACTACAATGAGGCGATGGATGACATTATCTATACCATTGCAAACAGCCTTGCAGACGAAGACACCTATACCCTCCTCAATATCATCGCAGCTCAGGCGATGCCTACCCTCGAATCTAAGCTCAAGGCTCTGGAGTCCGTGAGCAAAACGGGAGAGTACCTCTTCCTTATCGGTTTGGCACATCAAAACATCGGAGACAACAAGGGTGCGCTGGAGTACTACCAGCAAGTCACAGAGCGACAAGAGCTAGACGATGTCGTAGCCAGCCACATAGCGACTGCCTATCAGGGGATAGGCGACTACAGCTCTGCCCTCAAGTATATCGATGAGGCTATCTCGCTAGACCCTACAGACTACACCTACATTTATACCAAAGCGCAGATGCTCTCAGAGGATGGCAATATCCGAAGAGCCCTCGCAGAGTCGAATAAATATGTCTCCCTCGTACCTGATGACGCTGATGGCTACTATCAGCGTGCTCAGATCAAGAGTAAGTCCCAGGACCTCCAGGGAGCCATCGATGACTACTCCAAGGCCATCGAGCTAAGCGACACTTACTTATGGGCTTACCTCAAGCGAGCTGACCGCTACACAGCACTGGGACGCAAGGACGCCGCCACGGCCGACTATCGCAAGGTGATCGAGATCCTACAGGAGCACGATGCGACAGACATAACTATGGCTTACGCTTACCAGTCTCTCGGTGAGCAGGAGCAAGCTCTCGCGACCATCGCTAAGTGTATCGAGGAGGCCCCCGACAATGCCGAGCTCTACTACAACATCTCAGGAGTCTATAGTCGAATGGGTAAGACGGAGCAAGCACTGAACAACCTACGCATCGCCCTCGAAAAGGGATACAAAGACCTCATCTACATTGAGGACGACACAGACCTCGCTGTCCTACGAGACAACCCTCAGTACAAAGCACTCATACAGCAGTACAAGGAGAAGCTCGGCTACAAGATGCGAGACGAGTAACCTGAAATTGACAACATGAGACTGTTGCAACAGTCAACAGTCTCACAATCTTGCTTGCAAGATTGTCCTGACTTTGCAGAAAGGATGAAGCGCAAGGCGCTGAGGGTGAGGTCTGAAGGGAGCATACCTCCGTATGTGACCGAAGCCGAATCCCGAAAGCAACACAGCGATTCGCCTTTATGCAACAGTCTCAACAGATATAGGTCCTCTGGCGTGGAGCTAGCAGAGGGCGGCGCAGATGCGGTCGCACCAGATTAGTCCATCGTGCGTCAGGCGCAGATGATCGTCGTCAGTGAGGGTGAGCAGTTCCTGATCAAGCCACGGTGTGGCGCGATCCATAATTGGTTCCGCTTGTAGCTCCGCCCGACGAAGGTCTATGCCACGACTGGTGCGTAGCCCCAGCATGACACACTCTTCGTATAGCTCGGTCAGTGAGAGCCACTCCTCATCGGCTATGGGAAGCGTGTCTTGTTGCAGACGCTCTATGTAGAGGTGTATGTCGGAGACATTCCACCAGCGATGCCCCGAGATGTAGCTATGAGCGCTAGGTCCTAGCCCCAGATAAGGAGTGCCAGCCCAGTAGGCGCTGTTGTGCTGGGAGGCAAAGCCTGGGAGCGCCCAGTTGGACAATTCATAATGCGTAAAGCCAGCCTTCTGACAGGCTGCGACCAGCGCATAGTATTGCGCCACGTAGGTCTCTTCGCTCGAGGGGATCACCTCTCTGCGCTCCCGCATACGATCCAAACGTGTGCCACGCTCGTAAGTCAAGCCATAAGCGGAGAGATGTGTCACGGGCAGTGACAGCGCATGCGTCAAGCTTTCGGACCAGTCCCGCTCATACCCCTCGGGCAGTGCGAAGATCAGATCGATGCTCACATTGTTAATGCCCGCCTGTCGTATATAGTTGACAGCCCGCTCGGCTTGTGCAGCAGAGTGGCGACGATGTAAGAAGCGTAGCGTCTCATCGCTCCAGCTTTGCACCCCCAGGCTGATGCGGTTGAAGCCTAGCTGCACCACCCCATTGACCCATTCAGGCGACACGTCCTCGGGATTCGCCTCAATGGTTATCTCGGTCGTTTTATCCAGTCGCCAGAGCGAGCGGATCTGCTGCATCAGTCGCTCTAGGAGTGGAAGCGGGAGACTACTAGGCGTTCCCCCGCCGAAGTAAATGGTGCGAGGAGCCGTAGCCCACAGAGCTCGGTCGTGGTATAACTCTAGCTCACGGCAGAGCGCCTCCACAAAGGAGTTCTGTAGCGACAAGTCGCTCTGCGAGTAAAAGTCACAATAGACGCACCGTGTAGGGCAAAATGGGATATGCAGGTAGAGCCCCCACATAGTTTATTACTTTAGCTCATCTGAGTTGTAGTAAAGCGCCCCCGCTGAGAGCTGGCCCGTATGTCCGCTAAAGGTGGCGGGCTCTACAAAGAACTCAACCAAGACATCTTTCGGTAGGAAGTCACGAGAGATGACAGCCGAGCGTCCTGCGAGGTTTTGCCCCAGCAGCACGAGAGGACAGTCCAGGTGCGAGCCGTAGAGACGATAGTATAGATTGAAAGTGTGACCCGTCGGCTCCTTGAGGTCATAGCCCCAAGTGATGGTCAGTTGATCTCCGTCATCCACGATTTCCTCAACGCTTGCCTTGCCAAAGGGGATACGAGGCGCTGCGCCAAAGGCGGGACGCAGCGTAGGCAGGAGGAGCTGATCCTGTCTCTCGGCAGGTAGCTGGTTGTACATCTGCAAGAGCTGCTCAGCACGGTAGTAGCTCACCCCTGAGAGATTGTACTTCTCCAGCGTGTCAAGCTGATTGTAAATGTCTTGTAGCTTCCAGCGCGAGTTGTCATAAAGGCGGTAGACGCCAAGCCCCGCCACGATCGGTCCGTGGGGTGCGATGCGCTTAGCCCAGTCCGCTATGTAGTGGTTGAAGTGCCCATCCTTGTAGTAGATCATCGGCACGATGAAGTCCACGATACCACGCTGAAACCATACGAGCGGATCTTGCGACACATCGTCCTTGCAAAAGTAACCTCCAGGAGCCGGCTTAGGCAGTTGCTGATACTTGCCAATGCAAGCCGTAGAGAGCGCCACCTCTGGTGCTACCTCTTGTAGCGTACGGTGGAGCGTGTCGATCATCGCCGTCACATTTGCCTCGCGCCATGCCATACGAGGCAGTCGCTCGGGATTCATGCGCTGATAGCTCTTGAGGTCGTTAAACTTACTGGGACCATCGGGATAGCGGATGTAGTCTAGGTGCACACCATCCACATCGTAGCGAGTCACTAGGTCACGTACCAGCTGAGCCATATGCGTACGCACAGCAGGCTGAGCGGGATCCATAAACCAAGCGTTGCCCTGTCGGAGACACATCTCAGAATGCGCTGCGTAAAATCCCTTACCCTGCTTAGCCAGCGCCCGCACATGATCATTGGTCCCTAGCGGATAGGAGACCATCCAGGCGTGCACGCTCATACCACGGTGGTGGCACGCATCGATGGCGTACTGAAGCGGGTCATAGCCTTCAGGTAGCACCCCCGTCTTGCTGATCGTCGTGGAGAGAGGCTCGAGGGTACTCGGATAGAGCAGATCGCCACGCATACGTACCTGTAGGAAAACCGTATTGATCCCCGCACGCACGCAGTCATCAAGCATCTTGTCAAGCGACTCCTGCTGTCGCACCATACCAGCATGCGTATCAGCCGTCATCTTGGGCCAGTCCAGTCCCCAGATCGTCGTAAGCCACACAGCGCGCATCTCCGCCTTGGGATGCTGTGGCGCAGGATAGGCTATTTCACTTATAGTACAGTCAGGGAGCTCAATATGCGGTCGCCGTGTCGTAGAGTGGCGTGTACCGCACTGGCTAAAGAGGAAAAGCGTCAGCAACAGCAGTACAGACTGGCGTAGTGTAGATAAAAGGGAGGATCTAAGTCTCTGGGGCATCGCTCTTGTGAATTGATAGATACCGCAAAGATACGAAATCACAGCGTGAAGCGTGCAGTCTCGGCTAGCCCGATGAGATGAATAGTTCCATATCTCCCGAGGAAATCGGAAATCTCCAAGGAGCAAACGAAAATTCTTCACCGAGGCGGGAAATAAAACTTCGGAAGAATGAAATGAAACTTCGGAAGAATGAAATGAAAG
>NZ_CAMYEZ010000021.1 GCF_947254915.1 uncultured Porphyromonas sp.
GAAGTCATCAAAAACATCATTCTTGAGAAATTGCATTAGCGGGTGGAATGTACGAACAATCTTTTTCTCTACCTAATGGTAGGTATTCAAAATATTATTCGTAACTTTGAGGGCGAAGAACTAATTGTATCACGGTACTCCACCTTTATCCGTTGAGATGAGAGGGGGGTACAACAATCTATAAAGTACTACACATGGCAAAATTTAGAGGAGCAATCGTAGTCAACGAGCAGCGCTGCAAGGGGTGCAACCTCTGCGTTGTAGCGTGCCCTACTACGAGTATCTCGCTTCACCCTGATGAGGTGAACGATAAGGGGTATCACTACTGCTATATGAGTAGCCCCGAAACGTGCATTGGCTGCGCAAACTGTGGCGTGGTTTGTCCCGACGGTTGTATCAGCGTCTATAAAGTAACCCTTTAATCCTAATAGCTATCATGGCAGAAGTAAAACTGATGAAGGGCAACGAGGCCCTGGCACACTCGGCAATCCTCAACGGACTGGATGGCTATTTCGGATATCCTATCACACCTCAGTCTGAGGTCCTCGAGACTCTTATGTCACTACGCCCTTGGGAGAAGACTGGCATGGTCGTCCTGCAGGCTGAGAGCGAGGTCTCTTCTATCAACATGGTATAC
Source organism: uncultured Porphyromonas sp. (assembly GCF_947254915.1). GTDB lineage: Bacteria > Bacteroidota > Bacteroidia > Bacteroidales > Porphyromonadaceae > Porphyromonas. Next base: position 638 of record NZ_CAMYEZ010000021.1, read on the forward strand.
GGAGGCGCTGGCGCTGGTAAGCGTGTTATGACTTCCTCCTCTAGCCCTGGTATCAGCCTTATGGCTGAGGGTATCAGCTACATCGCTGGTGCAGAGCTACCTACTCTGATTGTCAACGTCATGCGTGGTGGTCCTGGTCTAGGTACGATCCAGCCAAGTCAGGCTGACTACTTCCAGACCACTAAGGGTGGTGGTCACGGTGACTACCGCCTCATCGTACTAGCTCCTTACTCTGTACAGGAGATGGTAGACTTCGTAGGTCTCGGTATGGATCTAGCATTTAAGTATCGCAACCCCGTCATGATGCTTAGCGATGGTATCATCGGACAGATGATGGAGAAGGTGGTACTACCCGATCAGAAGCCTCGTCACACGGATGAGGAGATCGCTGCTAGCTGTCCTTGGGCTACTACAGGTCATACACCTGACAAGCGCGCTATCATCACATCTCTTGAGCTAGACTCAGCTGTGATGGAGCAAAACAACCTACGCTTCCAGGAGAAGTATCGCAAGATTGAGGAGAACGAGATCCGCTACGAGGAGACGATGACGGAGGATGCTGACTACGTACTCGTAGCTTTTGGCTCTTCTGCACGTATCTGCCAGAAGGTCGTTCAGGTGGCTCGCCAAGAGGGGCTCAAGGTAGGTCTCGTACGTCCTATCACGCTATGGCCTTATCCATACGAGGTGATCTCCAAGCTCGCTGAGCGTGGTGTCAAGGGCTTCCTCTCTGTCGAGCTCAACGCTGGTCAGATGGTTGAGGATGTCAGACTAGCCGTCAACGGCCGTTGCCCTGTAGAGCACTTCGGACGTATGGGTGGTATGCTATTCTCTCCAGATGAGGTCCTCAACGCTCTGCGTACGAAGCTCGTCAAGTAAGCTTACCCTCTTATCAATAACCAGTAATAGACAACGAATATCATGGATATAAAGGATATAACCAAACCAGAGAACTTGGTATATCAGAAGCCAAGTCTGCTCAATAATAATACGATGCACTACTGCCCTGGCTGTAGCCACGGTGTCGTGCACAAGCTGGTTGCAGAGGTCCTCGAGGAGATGGGCATGGGCGACCAGGCCGTCGGTATAGCTCCTGTGGGCTGCTCCGTCTTCGCATACAACTATATAGACATTGACTGGCAGGAGGCTGCTCACGGACGTGCGCCCGCTGTAGCTACTGCTATCAAGCGTCTATACCCTAATAAGCTCGTCTTCACCTATCAGGGTGATGGTGACCTAGCTGCTATCGGTACCGCTGAGACGATCCACGCTGCAAACCGTGGTGAGAACATCGTCATCATCTTCATCAACAATGGTATCTACGGTATGACTGGTGGTCAGATGGCTCCTACCACACTACTCGGTATGAAGACTGTCACCTGCCCTGATGGTCGTACACCTGAGCTCAACGGCTACCCACTCGTTATCTCTAAGATCCTCTCTGAGCTAGACGGTACTTGCTACGTCACACGTCAGAGTGTACACACGGCTGGTGCTGTTCGCAAGGCTAAGAAGGCGCTACGCAAGGCTTTTGAGAACTCACTCGCAGGCAAGGGTACCAGCGTCGTTGAGTTTGTCTCAACCTGCAATACGGGCTGGAAGATGACTCCTGCTAAGGCTAATGAGTGGATGTCGAAGTTTATGGTCGACAAGTACGCTCTCGGTGACATCAAGGATGTCGAGTCTAAGGGTAGCAACGACGAGGTGGTTACAATGAAAATCTAATCAGACGAAAGGAACAACTATGAATTACGAAATAGTTATATCTGGCTTCGGAGGTCAGGGCGTACTCTCTATGGGTAAGATCATTGCTTACTCTGGTATTATGGAGAACAAGGAGGTATCCTGGATGCCTTCTTACGGTCCTGAGCAGCGTGGTGGTACAAGTAACGTCACGGTCATCGTAAGCGATGAGCCTGTCAGCTCACCCGTTGTCAACGAGTATGATGTCGTCATCGTGCTCAACCAACCATCACTCGACAAGTTCGGTCCTCGTGTCAAGAAGGGCGGTATCCTGATCTACGACCCAGCTCTCATCCAGCACAAGTCTGATCGCAAGGACATCAACATCTACGAGGTCCCCGCTACGGAGCAGAGTATGGAGATGGGTAATGACAAGATCTTCAATATGATCATACTCGGTGGTATGCTCAAGGCTGCTCCTATGCTAAAGCTCGAGAGCATCATCGCAGGACTTAAGAAGTCTCTGCCTGAGCGTCACCACAAGTTGATCCCCCTCAACGAGGAGGCTATCAAGCGCGGTATGAATAGTCTGAGCAAGGTCAACTAATCTAGGGAGACCCGCACACACTATAGAATATAATGTCAAGGCGTCCGCCGATCTACTCGTTAGATTGACGGACGCCTTCCCTTTGTGTCCAAAGACTTTCCCTTTCCCAAGTTTCACGGGAGGGAATATGTAATGGTTGCTGGATGCGGACTGTGACGTTTGAGTTATGGACTTTGTGTCCTACAGATTTGAGTTAGTTATTGTATTGCGCTTCTTTGTACCTTGCTGAAACATTTACAAGTTACAGACAGACATTGAATACACTAGAGTGCGTGGCTCTATAGCTTGCTATATTACCTTTGCATTGTCTATCTATGGTAGGAGGCTACAAAGTAACGACAAATATTTCAACCAAAAGTGCCCTACAAATCGGAGTCAGCCCCGCACCCCGAAGAACTCCATCTGAAACTCAGCGAGTTACCAATCTAGTTTCATCAAAGATCGGAGCAAACGCCTCGAAATTCATTTTTGCCGTGAAACTTGGGCTTTGTGTCTAAAGCCTTTCCCCGATCAGATGTTGAGCTTTTACCGCTAAAGCGTTCGTTTCCTTATAAAAGAGTACCTTTGCACCGATTGAGACTGAGGCAACGGTCTCAGATAGCGTGAGAATATGGCAAAGCAGAAGAACTTAGTAATAGTAGAGTCCCCCGCAAAGGCGAAGACGATTGGCAAATTCCTCGGAGCTGATTACAAAGTGCTCTCGAGCTATGGACACATACGTGACCTCAAGCCGAGCAGCTTTAGTGTAGACGTGGAGCATCACTTCGCACCCATCTATGAGATCCCCGCAGACAAGCAGCGTCTCGTATCGGAGCTTCGCAAAGCGGCTAAGGCGAGTGACGTCGTCTGGCTCGCATCCGATGAAGACCGCGAGGGAGAGGCGATCGCTTGGCACCTTTATCATGTGCTAGACCTACAGAACAAGGAGACACACCGTATCGCATTCCACGAGATTACCAAGAGCGCCATACAGCACGCCATACAGAACCCACGCTCGATCAACGAAAACCTCGTAGATGCCCAGCAGGCGCGTCGTGTCCTAGATCGTATCGTAGGCTTTGAGCTCTCGCCAGTCCTCTGGCGACGTGTCGGTCCCTCGCTCTCGGCTGGACGTGTGCAGAGCGTCGCCGTGCGTCTCATCGTAGAGCGGGAGCGCGAGATACTGGCCTTCCAGCCCGAGACTTCTTTTGCCATCTCATCTCGCCTAGAGACCAAGGGCGGAGAAACCTTTACTGCGACACTCCCTGACAACCTCCCCTCTGAGGAAGCTGCTCGCCAACTCATGCAGCGAGCTATTGATAGTCAGTCCACCTTTGCCGTGCAGCAGGTTGAGCAGAAGCCTGGGCGTCGCTCTCCATCGGCACCATTCACCACGAGTACGCTCCAGCAGGAGGCTTCTCGCAAGCTCGGTATGAGCGTCTCCAACACGATGCGTGTGGCGCAAGCTCTTTACGAGCGAGGTCTCATCACTTACATGCGTACCGACTCGGTCAATCTCTCCAGCCTCGCACTCCACGATGCCGAGACAGTAATCCTAGAGCAGTGGGGCGCCGGCTACTATCAGCGCCGACATTACCACGTTAAGAGCAAAGGGGCGCAGGAGGCGCACGAAGCTATTCGCCCTACCTATCTGCGCAACGCCACGATACAAGGGACCAAGCAGGAGCAAGCCCTCTACGATCTCATCCGCAAGCGCACGCTCGCTAGTCAGATGGCCGATGCACGCATCGAGCGGACGATCGCACAGATCGCTTCGCAGGGTGCAGAGCCCGTACGTCTAGAGGCTCGTGGCGAGGTAATCGTCTTCGACGGCTTCATCAGCGCTTACACAGAGAGCCGTGATGACGAGGAGGATACTAGTAGCAATGAGCTTCCCAAGCTGAAGGAGGGCGATGCGCTACAGCTACGAGAGATAGAGGGGCGCCAATCCTTTACCAAGCCCAAGCCCCGCTACACCGAAGCATCCCTCGTTCGCAAGATGGAGGAGCTAGGCATTGGTCGCCCGTCTACTTACGCACCGACGATTCAGACGATCCAAAACCGAGATTACGTTCGTCGTGGCGAGAGCCAAGGCGAGAGTCGCGATGTGCTATATCTCAGCTGGCAGCATAGTGCAGGAAATACAACTATAAAGTCGCACCGGCAGAAGGAGCGCTACGGTGGCGACCGTGGACGGCTGGTCCCCACTGATATGGGCATTGTGGTGACCGACTTCCTGATGGAAAACTTCTCCCGTGTCGTGGACTACAACTTCACGGCCGATGTCGAGGAGCGCTTTGACAAAGTTGCCGAGGGCGAGGCTCAGTGGCAGGATCTGATTGGAACGTTTTACGATAAGTTCCACCCGATGATCGAGGAGCAAAGCCAGTCAGGTGCCAAGCGCTATACAGGCGAGCGTCTGCTCGGCACCGATCCCGTCAGTGGCAAACCAGTTATCGCGCGCATCGGTCGCTACGGTCCGATGGTACAGATCGGAGAGGCACCTGACAATGATCTGCCCGAGGCGGAGCGGGAGCGCCTGAAGCCACGCTTCGCCAGTATCCCCAGCAATCTGCTCATAGAGACCATCACGCTAGAGGAGGCGCTGAAGCTCTTTGACCTGCCCCGCACGGTCGGTGAGTTTGAGGGAGGGGCTGTGGTCGCGGCTGTTGGTCGCTTTGGCCCTTATCTACGGCACAAAGGCGCCTTCACCTCAATTCCCAAGAGCAGTGGCCTGACGCCCGAGGAGATAACGCTCCAGGAGGCAATCGAGCTGATCGAGGAGAAGCGTCGCAAGGACGCTGCCAGTCTGCTCAAGAGCTTCCCCGAGGACCCCGACATTGCGATCCGTGACGGACGTTGGGGCGCTTACATTAAGGCGGGCAAGAAGAACTACAAGCTCACCAAGGAGCAGAAAGTTGACCCCACGAAGCTGACATACGCCGAGGTCGTCGCCATCATCGCTGAGCAAGACAAAGAGACCCCGAAGAAGGGACGTACCACGACGAAGAAGACTACAACGAAGAAGGCGACTACCACTGCCAAGAAGGCAGCGCCTAAGCGTAGTGCAGCCTCTAAGTCTTGATAGCTCCCCACCCTCAAAAGCCATGGAGGCACCCGTACAGCGAGTATTCCTCGAGGTAGCTTACGACGGCACCAACTACTGTGGCTGGCAGGTACAGCCCCGTGGTGTCTCGGTGCAGTCTGAGCTAGAGCGCGCCCTATCCATACTCTTTCGCCAGCCGATCTCGGTCACGGGAGCTGGTCGCACAGACGCTGGAGTACACGCCTACAGTATGATGGCGCATGCCGATCTTCCGATCCCGCACCCACCGCTAGCACAGATACAGAGAGGCTTGTGTGGCATCCTGCGTGGTGGCATATCCGTTCGCTCTGTCACACCCGTCATCCCGACGGCTCACGCCCGCTTTGACGCTACCTCACGAAGGTATCACTACTACATCTCGGCTTGTAGCAACCCCTTCTGGGGTGACTACTGCTGGGAGCGACGCACGCTCCCCGATATGGAGCTGATGAACGAAGCTTGTCGTCACTTCATCGGTGAGCACGACTTCACCTCCTTTAGCAAGCTACACACGCAGACGAAGCACAATCGCTGTACCGTCTATACAGCGCATTGGGAGCAGGTAGAGATGCCTGGTCTCTGGGATGCGATGCGCTACGAGGTGTGTGCCAATCGCTTCCTCCACGGCATGGTGCGTACGATGGTCGGGACGCTCCTCGAGGTGGGCTACGGACAGCGCATACCAGACTCTATCGCAGAGCTGATCCAGAGAGAAGACCGCACGCTAGCCGGCTCGGCAGCGCCAGCTCGTGCACTCTTCTTCGTCGAGGCCACCTATCCCGACTCGATCTATAGCCTAGATCCTCAGTAAGAGCCTCATCGGCTACTCACGCTCCCGCCACATTGATCCACTAGAAACAGCGCCTCAGGGGTTGTCGTCCCCGCTGACTTCTATCTCTCCTGAGGAGATCGGCAAGCTCCAGGGAGCAAACGAAAATTCCCCACGGAAGGCCGAAATAAAAGTTCGGAAGAATGAAATGAAAGTTCGGAAGAAAGAAACCAAAGTTCCGAAGAATTACTTCGTTTCTCACTGGATAATCCAAACTCTCCACCGAGGAATCTTGCGATTTCCTTGATAGCGATGTAGATGAAGACATCCCGTGTCATGCGTTAGCCCTGATGCGAATAGTTTCTCCTAGATGAAACTCCAGTTTCTCCTATATGAAACTTTAGTGCCAAAGGGGTATGAAACTCCAGTTTCACTAGGTGAAACCAAGGTTTGACGGGGTTTTGCTTCGACGGCTCAGAGGCATTCGTCGCGTACCGCTCAAGGCTTTTAGATTTGCTTGTTGTGTAGGAGGGCGGTTAGCGAGAGCGGCGCTTGCGCTGGAAGTAGGAGACCATCAGTTCGCGGCACTCCTCCTCACAGACACCTCCCACGATGACACTCTTGGGGTGGGGGAGCGTACTGCTGTAGCGCATGTAGCCGCCCTTGGAGTCAGCAGCGCCATAGACGATACGTCCTATCTGTGTCCAGCGCAAGGCACCCATACACATGGGGCAGGGCTCGACGGTCACGTAGAGCGTGCACTGCGGGAGGTACTTGCCTCCGATGGCTGCAGTGGCCTGCGTGATGGCAAGCATCTCGGCGTGGGCCGTGGGGTCGTTGAGTAGCTCGACTTGGTTATGACTCTTTGCTAAGATGCGTGTGCCGACCGCTATGACAGCTCCGATGGGCACTTCGTCAGCTTCGTAAGCTATGAGAGCCTGCTGGAGGGCTAGTCGCATCATGCGCTCGTCTAGGAGTGGATCTATGGGAGGGAGCCCAGTCATACCCTAGCGATAGATTGACTCAAGCGTGGCGAAGAGCTCGGCACCACGTAGGGAGCGTGCGACAATTGTTCCATCGGGTGCTATCAGCATAATCTCGGGGATGCTATAGATACCGTAGGTGACGGAGGTACGAGGGGTTGGCTCGTATAGTTGTGTCCACTGGATCTGGTACTCGGACTGTAGCATCTTGAGATTGTATAGCTCGTCCCAAAAGAATATGCCAACCATATTAAGCCCTCGCCTATGATAGGTTTTGTAAGCTTTGATTAGGTTGGGCATCTCGTCCAAGCAAGGCTTGCACCAGCCAGCCCAGCAGTGTATGAGGGTATAGCATTCAGGGACAAGTTGGTTGGATAGATAGGTCGTATCGCCCTCAAGTGTCTCTAGGGGAAGGTCTATCATAGGGGTGCCAGGAGCGGTACGGTAAAAGTTGTCTACGGTACGAAGGTAGAAGGCTATCTCGCTATTGTTTAGTACGATAGGTCCCATATGGTTTCGCACGAAAGGCACCATCTCAAGAAGGCTTTCATAGTTGATCGTCAGGAGCATTAGCGAGGAGATGATTCCTACTGGGTCGTTGGGATGGCGCAGGCAGTAGTCTTTAGCCAGTGCGGTGTAGTTGTCGATGGCGGACTTAAAGCCTTGATCGAAGGCATCATAGAGCGCACTGTCAGGCGGTACGTTGGCCAGCTTTCGCTTGAAGTCTCCTCCCAAGCTGTCGAGGGAGACGTAGAGGCGGTCGAGCTCTTGATTGAGATAGTCACCCTCGATTAGTCTACGCTTGATGAAGTCAATAACGAGTGGCTGTGTCGAGAGGACGATTGGGATAGGTTGCTCTCCAGTTATCTCTAGGTAAGCGATGTCTTGGCCCATGCTGTCCACATAGTCTCCCTTGAGGTGAAACTCCCCTTTGTACACAAAGCAACTGTCGATGGTTTTACCGTCTAGAGTCAACTTGAGCAAAGGCGGGTCGGCACCTTCCTGCGCATCGGTGTATCCTGATATGTGGTATCGCTGTTGCTTGTGGCAACTGCAGAGGAGGCTCAGCACAAGGATGGAGAGCAGGAGGAGTGTCCTAGAGAGGCGTTGCTGTATGGTGTGAGTAGACATGAGTGGAGGAAAGGACTATTACGACTGAGGCATCAAGATGTCAAGCAACTCTTTGACCCCTTGCGTGGCAACCTTCTGAATGTGTGTGACATGAGCGATGCCGTGCGTATTGACCTCTTTGGGATCAATGAGATAGATGGGGGTGCCATTGGGAACATAGGCGAGGAGACTCGCGGCGGGGTAGACATTGAGCGAGGTGCCGACGACCACCATAATGTCTGCCTGGCTTGCCTCACGGATGGCTGGCTCGATCATAGGGACTGCCTCGCCAAACCATACGATAAAAGGTCTCAGCTGCGACCCATCGGGAGCGAGATCGCCCACATGCAGGTCGGGGTGCTCGGGATCGACGGGATAAGTCTTCTGCGTATTGCGTACGGAGCAGTTTTTCATCAACTCGCCATGGAGGTGGATTACCTTGCTACTGCCAGCACGCTCGTGGAGGTTGTCCACATTTTGCGTTACGACAGTCACATCGTACTGACGCTCTAGCTCGGCCAGTCCATAGTGTGCCGCATTGGGCTCGCAACCTACATAGTCACGACGACGAGCATTGTAGAAGTCTAGCACCAACTGAGGATTGCGTACGAAGCCTTCGATGGAGGCTACGTCCTGGACGGGGTAGTTCTCCCACAGTCCGTCACTATCCCTAAAGGTGGATATGCCACTCTCGGCACTGACGCCAGCGCCGGTGAGGATGACCAGCTTGTGCTTCGCTTGATTGCTTGGATTAGTCATAGTGTCTGTCTTCTTTTATAGTGTGCGCCTAAGGTGCGAAACTTATCTCTCAAGGTCAAATAAGGGCTCGGGCTGCAAGAGTTGAAAGCCCTGTCGGTGTAATGGACAGGAGCCGTACTGGCGGATCCCCTCACGGTGCTGCGCTGTCGGGTAACCTTTGTTTTGCGCCCAGCCGTAGTACGGGTAGTGCTGCGCTTGCTGGGTCATATACTCGTCTCGGTGCGTCTTGGCAAGGATAGAGGCGGCGGCAATGGCGAGGTAGCGGTCGTCGCCCTTGACGATGGTGTGGTACTCGACCTCGTCGGGGCGTGGGTCGTAGTAGTTGCCGTCAATGAGCAGACGCTCGGGTGTGCAGGGCAAAGCTTCGATGGCACGCTGCATAGCAAGCATAGAGGCGTGGAGGATATTGATCTGCTGGATCTCCTGAACGGTTGCCACGCCCACGGCCCACGCTGTGGCGTGCTCCTCGATGAAGTGGCGTAGCTCTTCGCGCTGCTTTGCGGTGAGCTTCTTACTATCTCGCAGATGCGGGTGGTCTAGCGTGTCGGGCCAGACGACTGCTACCGCATAGAGGTCGCCAGCGAGGGCTCCTCGTCCAGCCTCGTCACAGCCGCACTCGATGAGTCCGTCCGATGCGTAGCGATGTAGTAAGGACATAGCCACCTTTAGCCTAGCATGGTGAGCGCACGGTGTAGCGCTTTCGCAAAGATCTCTAGATCCTCGTGCGTGTTGTACAGACCAAGGGAAGCTCTGATCGTGGCGTGGTGTCCCATACCCTCAATGAGCGGGATGGCGCAGTGATGCCCCGTGCGGAGTGCTACGCCCTGCTGGTCTAGGAGCAGACCGAGGTCATAAGCGTGTGCCTGATGGCTGATGAAGGTGACGACGGCTCCCTTGCCAGGGGCGGTACCGAGGATCTCGAGCGAAGGCTCCTGACTGATGATCTGCGTGAGATGCTCTAGGAGCTCGGTCTCGTAAGCGTGGATGCGGTCGAGACCGATAGCGGAGATGTACTCAACGGCTGTGGCGAAGGCGTGCGAACCGATGAAGTCGGGCGTGCCTGCCTCAAACTTGTACGGCAGTTCGTTGAAGGTGGTCTCCTCAAAGGATACGTGCTCGATCATTTCGCCACCATACTGGTAGGGCGGTATCTGCTCAAGGAGCTTGCGCCGTCCCCATACGATGCCGATGCCTGTGGGGCCGTACACTTTGTGAGATGAGCAGACGTAAGCGTCGATACCGAGCTCCTGCACATTGACCGACATGTGGGGCGCGGACTGAGCTCCATCGACGATGATGATGGCGCCCTTGTCGTGAGCCAGACGAGCTAGCTGTGCGATAGGATTGACCGTGCCGAGGACGTTGCTCACATGCGCCACGGAGACTATCTTAGTGCGGTCGGAGAGTAGCGCCTCAAAGGCGGGGAGGTCCAGCGAACCGTCCTCTAGAAGCGGAGCGACACGCAGATGCGCTCCTTTGCGTAGGCAGAGCTGTTGCCACGGCACGAGGTTAGCGTGGTGCTCCATGGCGGTGATGAGCACTTCGTCATCGGGACCGACGAGCGTTTCGCCAGCCGTAGAGGCTAGCAGGTTGAGCCCTTCGGTGGTGCCACGTGTGAAGATTACTTCGTTAGGGTCGGACGCACCGATGAAATGTGCCAGCGTGGCACGCGCAGCTTCGTGGCGATCGGTCGCCTCACGGCTGAGCTGGTAGACGCCTCGATGGACGTTGGCGTTGTATCGTGTGTAGCCCTCGGTGATAGCATCGATGACCACTTGAGGCTTTTGCGTAGTGGCACCGCTGTCTAGGTAGACCCAGCCAGGCTGCGCTGAGGCGTAGTGCTGTATGAGCGGGAAGTCTAGACGATATGAGGAGAGGTCTGTGGAAGACATAAGGATAAGGGAGAAATGTTTTGACTAAAGCAACAGCCTGTCAATCAGGTAGGCTGCTATATGTACGACGGCTAGCAAGACGACACCCATAGAGGTGCGCCTGAGCACAGCGTTGAGCTGGCTGCCTGTCACATGGATCATCTGACGGTATACGGATAGCGCGTAAAGGAGGTAGGGGAGGAGTAGGACGATGCCCCAGATGTTTCCCTTGAAGGCAATGATGGAGAGGAGCCATGCGAGGAGTATGTTGGCCAAGTAAAACTTCGGGGCGAACTCTTGCCCGAGACGTACGATGCTCGTTCGCTTATTGTTTTTGCGATCCTCCTCGTAGTCTCGGTAATTATTGACCACTAGGATATTGACCGCCACCGCTCCCATGGCTGTTGCCACGAGAAAGCTCTGTGTAGTGACCGCTCCCGTCAGCAGGTAGTAAGTGGTCATGACAGCGACCCAGCCGTAGAAGGTCATCACCGCCACGTCGCCTAGCCCGAGGTAAGCGAGCGGGAAGGGGCCACCTGTGTACATCCAGGCGAAGAGTATGATGAGCGCCCCGAGGAGTAGTAGCCATGGGCTAGTCAGCAGGCAAAGGGTCACCCCCGCCACGGCTGCGATGAGCCCCCAAAAGAGAGCCACCCCGATGATGTCACGCTCTCGCAATTGACCCGAAGCGAGCGGACGGATAAAGCCTACGCGCTCCTCGCCATCAGCGCCATGCTTGAAGTCGTAGTAGTCGTTGCAACAGTTCGAAAAGGATTGTGCCGACAGCCCCACGACAAGGCAGAGCGTCCCGATGATCCAGTTAGAGTCGCCCTGTAACCAAGCCAAAGCGATGGCAACGGCTATCGGTGCTAGCGAGGCTGGCCAACTGTACGGTCGTGAGACCGAGATGAATTGCTTGAGGGTCATAACGTAGAGCGAGTGTCTCCAGTCTACACTTTATTATAGTACTTCTGGTCCTGGCGTACGCAGATGAGCGAAGAGGTGATCCGAGAGATAGACCATCGCACGCTTCTTCTCCTCCGTTGCGATGACTAGGTCAATGCTGTTGTTGCTAGTCCCGTAGCAGATGAGCCGTACAGCGACATCGTCCACCGCCTCGAGGATACGCGCCTCAAAGCCTATGCGATGCCAACCCATATCTCCGACAATTGCCAGGATTGAGAGGTCGCTCTGCACGGAGCCCTCTGCCCAGGGAGTCATCTCCTTAATCAACGTATCTATAGCCCCCGAGTCCTCCTCCGTGACGATGACGTAGCCATCGCCCGAAGCCATCAAGATGTCTGGCTCTATATGCAGACGGTGCATAGCCTCCGTCAGCGTAATGAGGAATTGCCCCGTAGAGACGTCGCTATTGCTCAGATGTTTCAGCAGAAGCGTCACGACACACATCCCATCCTTTGCCGAGATCGCTTTGATCATATCTCTATTTGTCACATGAGATATGAGCGTGCCAGGGGCCGAGGGGTCGAGCGTGTTGAGCAGTCTCACTGGGATACCCGCACGTCTTGCTGGCTCGATGCAAGCAGGGTGCAATATCTTAGCACCACAACGTGCTAGCTCGGCTGCCTCGCCAAAGCTCAGACGACGCACTGGCGACGTCATATTGACCACCCGCGGATCGTTGTTGTGTAGCCCGTCAATGTCGGTCCATATCTGTATCTCCTCAGCTTGGACCGCCTCGCCAATGAGTGTAGCACTGTAGTCACTCCCGCCACGACGCAGGTTGTCCACCTCGCCGAAAGCGTTGCGACAGATGTACCCCTCCGTGAGAAAAAGCGCCTCCGCATCTCGCACTTCCTCAACCATCGGGCGCAACCGCTGAGCGATGTACTCTATGTCCGGTCGTCCCTCGTGAGTAATGCGCATAAAGTCTAGCGCCTGAAGCTTGTGCGGTGTAATCCCCTCGTAGAGTTGTAGCGTGAGCGCCATCAGAGCGGTACACATCATCTCTCCGCAGGCGAGGATCTGCTTCTCGTCGTTGTGGGTAAAAGCCTCGTTGAGCGTCTGTAATAGGAGACTGTCCAAGATTGGGGTCAAAGCCTCTTCCGCCAGCTGCTGGTGTAGCTCATGCCCCGCAAAGAGCTCTGGTACCACGTTGTCTATATAGCGGCTGCGGAGCATCTCCACATGACGGGTCGCACGGTCACGCTCGCCAGAGGTAATCAGCTGCGTCAGCGTCACGAGATCGTTCGTCGTGCCTGCCATAGCCGAGAGTACCAGCGTCTTGCGCCCTGGTACACATGCCACTAGATGCGCTACCGAGCGTATGCGATCTGGTGAACCGACAGAGGTGCCGCCAAACTTCAGTACGATCATAGCGCTGCTTCAATAGGATTGACAAAAGGCTCTGAGCTAGTCTTCTCAACTTGTTTGGAGGTAGGGTGTAGGTCAATACGCTCTAGTGTATGGCTCTCTAGGTTGATATGGTATCTCGTAGCAGGCAGTTCCTGTATGAGCGTCTCATTGTGCGTACTCATCAGCACTGCTACACCCTCCTTAGCTAGGGACTGGATCAGCTGACCGATCAGTAGCGACGTCTCACTGTCTAGTCCCGTCGTAGGCTCATCAAGTAGGATCAGTCGTGGACGTACGACTAGGGCACGCGCTATGCAGATACGCTCTGCCTCTCCACCGCTCAGCTCGTGCGGGTACTTGTAGTGCTTGCCCTCCATGCCGACCTGCTTTAGCGCCTCCTCGATACGTATAGCACGTTGCTCCCGCTTTTTCACTCCCACAGCACGCAGGACGAAGTCTAGGTTGCCCTGCACCGTGTAGTTATATAGGAGCTGCGCCTGTGACTGGAAGACGATCCCCAGCAAGCGCCTCAGAGCTTGTCTCTGACGTACTGACATGCGGTGCAGGTTGTAGTCCAGCACCTTAGCGACGCCTCCCTTAGGCGCCAGCTCGCCATAGAGTAGCTCTAGGAGCGAACTCTTGCCACTTCCCACGGGACCCGTGAGGTAGGCAAAGTCCCCCGCTTCGAGCGATAGTGTGACGTCTCGTAGTAGTTCATGCTCCTGGCGTGATACCGTGACGCCCTGTAGGTCAATGATCGTACTCATAAGTGGCTAACGTCTAGATTAACTGTTTACTGTAGCGCAAAGCGCAGATACGCCTCGCAGTTTGCCGGCAACCTCTCGGCGACCGTATCGCTATAAGTATCGTAAAAGGCGTGATGCCCTATGTAGTCAGCTCGTGCGAAAGCTGCTAGCCCCTCATATGGTGTGAGGAAAGTCGCTAGCGTATGTAGCTGAGAAGCGCCCTCGCAGAAGTTTGCCTCAGCGCTACCGCATGAGACAGCGACACCGAGCTGACGACCAACCCATGCATCGCCCCCCTCACCGAAGGCCCAGCCCTCGCCAAAGACCTCGTCAGTCCACTGCTTCAGGATCGCTGGAGCGGAGTACCAGTAGAGGGGAAACTGTAGTATCACACGATCGTGACGCTCCACGAGCGCACGCTCATGCGCCACATCTATAGGCGTCCCTGTGGGGTAAGCGTCACAGAGGCTATGTATCGTAGCGTGCCCCGTGAGCGCCTCCATCCAAGCTTTGTTGATGACAGAGTGCTCCATGTCGGGGTGCGCTACAATAATCAGCGTGTTATGATTCTTCATAAGAACTTAGAACGTAAAGCCAGCACCGAGATAGAAGGAGGTATTGCGCATAGCCTTCTGACCAAGCTTCTCTAGCTTGGGATCGTTCTTCTCAAGCTTCAGTTCATCGACGAAGCCCAAGTCAGCACCTAGCATACCGTACCACGAGCCGAAGGTTACTTTAGCCTTGGCTCCCAGACCGATGTCGTAGCGCTTGAGCTTGGCACTATCCATACCGAGGATACCATCCTTGTAGACATTATAAGTATCCTTTATCTCGTCTAGGAGCTTTCCTTGGCTTACGGTAGCTCCTAGAGCGTAAGCAAAGTAGGGACCAGCCTCTATGGAGCAACCGATACGAGGAGTCACGTTCAGGCGCACACCCACATTGATGGGGATCTGCATATAATGGCTGTAAATCTTGACGTCGCCACTCTTCCCCATTAAGTCGAGGACTGTATACTGATTTCCCTTCATCGCAAGAGATAGTCCCGTGCCGATGTACATCATCTTGCCCACGTTGACATCCAGTCCGGCACCGAGACGGTAGCCGACGAAAACCTTGTTTTCAGAGATATCTTGGATCGTCTTGGCCTGTGAGAGGTTAAAGAGCGGAGCTGCGTCAACGTAGATACGCAGAGGCATCTGAGCCTGCGCTGTGCCACCGAGTGCGCAGAGCGCCACGAGTGAAAGTAGTAGTGTACGTAGTCTTGTCATAGTTCTATGAGTATAAGCTAATGTTCTATTTACTCCTCAAAAGTACAACAATCTTGCGAGATGGGCTTGCAGTACCACACCAAGATTTAGGATTGATGCGTTATATGAGGATGAGTTCATCCACGTATCAATGAAGGAAATCGAACAATTCCTCCGTGGAAATTCTGAATTCTCCAGCGAGGAACAGGGAAATTCTTCCGAACTTTTATTTCATTCTTCCGAAGTTTCATTTCATTCTTCCGAACTTTTATTTCGTCGCTCGGTGGGGAGTTTTCATTTCCTCGGTGGAGATCTCCGATTTCCTCGGGAGAGATTGCTATCTACAGAGATGAAGGAGTAGCTATATAGTGGGGCTATAGCGCTATATAACGAAACTCAAGCTATAGACCCCTTGGTCGTCGTTATGCGTACTCCCTAGAATACAGGGTTACGATGCATCAAATTTGCAGAATCTGTGGTGGGGACTTTTTGCCGATTGCTGTAGATTGGGTACTTTTGCATTGGAGCTGGAGACAACTCTCTGAGCTTACGGTCATATAGACCTCAATTCAAACTCTACAGAAGGATAATAATATGAATATAGCTATAGTAGGTGCCAGTGGTGCCGTGGGGCGTGAGTTCCTCCGTCTTTTGGAGCACCGTGACTTCCCAATTGATGAACTGAGACTCTTTGGCTCGTCTCGCAGTGCGGGCAGTGAAATCACTTTCCGTGGTAAGGTATACAAGATAAAGCTCCTGGCTCAAAACGATGACTTCAAGGATATTGACATCGCCTTCGTCTCTGCTGGGGGACAGACGGCACTAGACTTCGCCAGCACGATCACGAAGCATGGCGCTCTGATGATCGACAATTCGAGTGCCTTCCGTATGGATCCCGAGGTGCCGCTCGTTGTGCCCGAGGTCAACGGCGCTGATGCGCTACACCCAGCCAAGAGGATCATCGCTAACCCGAACTGTAGTACGATCCAAATGATTGTGGCACTGGCTCCGATCCATGCGCTGAGTCCGATAGAGCGTGTGCATGTGGCTACTTACCAAGCTGCTAGCGGTGCGGGTCACGATGCGATGCTCGAGCTGGAGGGGCAGGTGCGTGACCAGGCTATGGGCAAGCCCCTGCAGACGAAGGCTTTCGGCAATCAACTCCTATATAATCTCATTCCACAGATTGACATCTTTACGGACAATGATTATACGAAAGAGGAGATGAAGATGTACAATGAGACCTGCAAGATCCTGCACAATGATGATATACGTGTCAGTGCCACCTGCGTGCGTGTCCCAGTACTGCGTGCCCATAGCGAGGCTATCTGGGTGAAGTGTGCTGAGCCACTCACGGTGGAGGCGGTGCGCGAGGCGATGTCGCAGCAGAAGGGGCTACTTCTGATGGACGATCCCGCCAAGCGTAGCTATCCGATGCCTCTACACTGCTCTATGCAAGAGCCAGTCTATGTGGGACGTCTGAGAGCTGACCTCGCCGAGCCAGGCTGTGTTACTTTCTGGTGCGTGGCTGACCAGATTATGAAGGGGGCTGCGCTCAATGCCATTCAGATTGCTGAGTACCTGATCCAGGAAGGTGCTTTTGCTAAGTAAAGTCTTGATCCATTAGAGTGCATATGGAGCAAACGAGCGAGAGCAATCCGCAGGAGCTAGTCGCCTTTCTCACGCTGTGCAAGGACTACTGTGCGCTCATAGAGCATGTGTCTGAGTATAGTCGTGCGGACTTCGTAGGGCGTGCCTACGGCTATCTGCCAGAGATCTTTAGCTACTTATTGCAGATGCCAGCTACCTCTACGGAGGAGCTGGAGGAGTGGCTCACGGGCTACACGCAGATGATCTCGGATGAGACGGTGAGCTACTACGAGGAGCAGGTGCGTGCGCTACTGGGGGAGGAGCTGGATCTCTTCCTACACTACCCAGTGGGTGTGACGCAGGATGGCGAGCTACAGCCTGAGCGTCTCTCACGGCTCTTGGTGCTGATCTACCGTGAGCTGGGTACGCCTTTGCTGGTGCTTAGAGAGGATGCTGGAGAGCTACTCGTTGCAACGCTTGCGATACTGCAATACGCTTTTGACACATACCTAGGCGATGCGCTCCTCTCAGCCCTGCGCGTGCTACACTATCACAAGAATAGCGAAGCTCTAGAGGAAGATACTGACTGCTGAGCCACAGGAAGCATACATTATATAAAGAGTAAACAATCGTGCTGTCATCAATTACTAAAGAGGAGATAGGCAAACTAGCCAAAGCGACCTTCACAGGTGAAATCGTTGTCGTGGACTCGCTCCCGCAAGTGGAGCCTGCCGTAGCAGCTCTAGAGCAGTGTGCTATAATCGGTATGGACACAGAGTCTAAGCCTGTCTTTAAGAAGTATGAGCGTCAGTCGGTAGCGCTTATTCAGCTGTCGAGCGAGAGTTGCTGCTACCTCTTTAGGATTAACAAGATAGGCATCCCGCCACGCCTGCAGGGACTACTGGAGCGTGAGGACATACTCAAGGTGGGGCTAGACCTTTGCGGGGATCGGAGACAGCTGAGGAGGTTTTCACCAGAGTTACATCCACAGGGCTTCGTAGACCTACAGCGTCTTACACCTGCCTACGGTATCCACGACTTGGGTCTGCAAAAGATCTATGCGATACTCTTCGCTGAGAAGATTAGCAAGCGGGCTCAGCTGAGCAACTGGGAGGCGGCTACGCTAACGCCTGCGCAGCAAAGCTACGCTGCACTAGACGCATACGCTTGTCTCCGCATCTATCATCGTCTTGAGTCGGAGCCGATGCCACTACTGCACCACTTCGGACTCTGCCCCGAGCAACCATCCTAGGACTTTACCACAAGAGCTACAACCTACCACCACTCCTATGTATCAGTTATACCTCAAGCCTCATCGTGAGGAGCCTCTCCTCAGACACCATCCATGGGTCTTCTCAGGCGCACTGCAGCGCAGCAAGGAGAGCATACCGCTAGGCGCGACAGTGACTATCCTTAATCATGATGGCTCTCAGCGACTAGGTCAAGGCGTTTACGAGGGCGGTACGATAGCTGTCCGTATGCTGACCTTTGGCGAGGAGGAGATAGGGGAGTGGCGTGCCTTTTTTACCGCACGTCTGAGCCAAGCGCTGCAGCTTCGCAAGACGCTCCTCCAGAGCCAAGACGGGCGACCGACAAACTGCTGGCGTCTATGCTATGGCGAGAGCGACTTCATACCAGGGCTGGTCATCGACATCTACCGAGAGGTGGCTGTGATACAGATACATGCGCTGAGCCTCTACCCGCTACGTCAGTTGATCGCTGAGGTGCTGTGCGAGCTCCCAGAGCTAGGCGTGCAGTACGTCTACGACAAGTCTGTTGAGACGCTCCCAGCGCAGACACCTAGCGACTGGATTATGCCAAATGGCTACCTAGGCAAGGCGCCATCGGCGGAGTATGATCGGACGGTGCAGGAGTACGGTTACAGTTTCCTGCCAGACTGGGAGCGAGGACAGAAGACTGGCTTCTTCGTAGACCAGCGTGACAACCGACATCTTGTCGAGTCGTACGCTCGGGGGCGCAATGTCCTCAACATCTGCTGCTACTCGGGGGGCTTCTCCGTCTATGCTCTCGGAGGGGGAGCCCAGCGCGTCGTCTCGATAGATAGTTCTGCACGAGCTATCTCACTTTGCGAGGAGAGTGTGGCGATCAACTTCTCGTCAGACCCAGAGACGCAGCAGAGGCACGAGGCGGTCGTGGCTGATGCTTTCGACTATCTCTCTGCGATCGAGCCAGGAGCCTACGACCTGATCGTCTTAGATCCACCAGCTTTTGTCAAGCAGCGCAACCATAAGCAACAAGGGCTGGGAGGGTACCGCCGATTGAATGAATCAGCCCTCAGAGCGATCGCCCATGGTGGACTGCTCTTCACCTTTAGCTGCTCGCAGGCCGTCACGATGGAGGAGTTTACCCTAGCGGTGATGACGGCTGCCACGCTGGCGGGGCGAGAGGTGCGTATCCTCAAGCGTTTGGGGCAAAGTCCCTGTCATCCGATCAACATCTTTTATCCAGAGGGGGAGTATCTCAAGGGATTGCTCCTCTACGTCTCTTGATCCATGCCCTCTAAGCCCAAAGAGTCTAGCTCAGACCTACTCTCGCCACAGACGACCAGTGCCGTGGCTGGCGGTATTGACTGCGAGCAACTCTTTGCCTTGATGACGCAACAGCTCGTCCTTGTCGTTGATACGAGACGATCGGGCAAGCTTTACAGTCTTCTGCAGAAAGAGCTAGAGGCTCCGACCGATCATCTCAAGTATCTGCAGACAGAGGGGTTATACTGGCTACATCGTGCGGCTCGTCACGACTCGCTCCCTGCGATAGACTACTTAGTTAAGCTCTATCAGCCACACTCTGACAGGACTGCGCAAAACTGTCTGAGGCGCTACCTGCGCCAGAGGGTAGCCCTGAGGGGAAATGTGGAGGATCTGTACGCTCTGGCACTACACTTGACGAGTCCGCAGACGGGACTAAGGAAGAACTACCGAGAGGCGAGCGACTACTTGCGTATGGCGATTCAGCTAGGGCATCCGAAGTCTCATCTCCTCTTAGCGCAAATGTATCAGAGAGGCTTGGGCGTAGTGCGTAGTCACGAGCAATATCTCTATCACTTAGAGACGGCTGCCGAGGCGGGGCTCGTGGAGGCTCAGATAGCACTCGCAAGAGCTTACGCACAGGA
>NZ_CAMYEZ010000022.1 GCF_947254915.1 uncultured Porphyromonas sp.
ACAATGAAAAGTAAATATATCATCCGCATAGACGATGCCTGCCCTACAATGGATAGGGAGAGGTGGCTATTGTTTGAGCAAATATTTGATGAGTTGAGCATCAAGCCAATTGTTGCTGTAATTCCAGACAACAGGGATCCCAAGCAGCAGCTTTCACCAGACAAAGGAGATTTTTGGGAGACAGTCAATCGCTGGAAAGAGAAGGGCTGGGAGATAGCTCTCCATGGATACGATCATGTCTACATCACTCAAGAAGCAGGGCTAGTTCCTCTGAATCAAAAATCTGAGTTTGCAGGACTGCCTTTAGAGAGGCAGGAAGAGAAGATTAGGTCTGGTATCGAGATATTTCGTAATCATGGCCTTTCTCCTCGTGTTTGGGTAGCTCCCTCTCACACATTTGACATGAACACTCTAGAAGCATTGAAAAAACATTCGTCCATAACCATCATTAGTGATGGAATTTCGTTTCGTCCATTCCAGCGCTATGGTTTTACGTGGCTACCACTCCAACTATGGAAAGTCAGACGTATCCCAATGGGGCTATACACGATATGCTACCATCCGTCAGCAACTTCGCTAGGACAGATAAGGCGGGAAGGAGAGCGCCTACGCTCTATAGCCAATAACATAGTCTCTGTAGATGAGGCCCTCAAGCGACCATGTCCTAAATATGGAATCTTGGACAGTCTATTTCACGCCCTCTTTATGACTCTTAGAAAGAGTCTCAAGCTTATCACTCGTAAATAAGAGCCCGACAAGTTTGTTAACTCATAGAAAGAATCATCCACCTTTAGATTGTCTACAAACTTCAATTCTCGCTATCAACATTTTGATGGAAGAATATGGCTTATTAAAAGTATTTGAAAACACTGCTGTAGCGTGATATCCCAACTCTCATTTATTTCTGTCGCAGACGTTTTGTCTCTTGTCTTCTTTTTGGTGATAGCCATTGTGCTCAGCAAAAAAGTTCGTGGAAGTAAAAGGCTCTTTTCCTTACTTACGCTACTTCATCTAGTGACGACTTTGTTCTACTTCTTCTATAGTCTAAGGTTTCCTAATGGTAGTGATAGCACGGTTTATTATTCAACAGCACTGTCTCATAGCGAAGGTTGGTTGAGTATACTTAACCTCCAGTATGCCACAAGTAGCGTACACTTCCTTTGCTATCCTCTAATACATTTGTTTGGACTCCACTACTTTGGGTGCTTCATCATATTCTCTATTATAGGTTTAATTGGCTGGACTCTTATTCTAGAAGTTGCTCTAGATCTAGTCAAACCTTTGAGGACAAGCCGATGGACGTATCTACTACTGCTACCACAGCTTCACTTCTGGACCTGTGCCATCGGTAAGGACTCGGTCTGCTTTTTGCTTATATCTCTGATTATTTATGCTTGGCACTTCAAGAGACCATTGTGGCTCATATTGTTAGCGATAGTACCTCTAGCTATAATCAGAGTCCACGTGGCAGGAGTTGTTGCAGTAGCTTTTCTTCTCGCTGCTCTGTTATCAAAAAGGAGGTACAATCTATTCACAAAACTCTTCATTGCTGCTATCACTACAGTCGGCATTGCATTCATCTTCAATAGATTTCTCGAGACTA
This sequence comes from uncultured Porphyromonas sp., assembly GCF_947254915.1. Taxonomy (GTDB): domain Bacteria; phylum Bacteroidota; class Bacteroidia; order Bacteroidales; family Porphyromonadaceae; genus Porphyromonas. Next base: position 1,604 of record NZ_CAMYEZ010000022.1, read on the forward strand.
CAAAATCTGAGAGTCTCTCGGATGTTGCTAGTTATGCGGAGAGCTTTACCGAAACTTATAGTGATACTGGGTCATTTGTAGATTTAAGTAATTCTCCAATCATTGTCAAGATGGTGGCTTACCTGTTTCGTCCATTCTTCTTTGATGCTAGAAACGTTTTGACCCTTGAAGCTTCCGTTGAGAATCTTCTTTGGATTGCGTTTGTTTTCACAATGCTAGCCTTGCTCTTCAAGCGCAAAAAACGCTTTTCGATAGATTGGGGACAGCTCGGATTCCCACTCTTATCAGCCCTATTCCTCCTAGTAGGACTTTCTTATGGTGTGTCTAACCTAGGGATTGCAATGCGACAAAAGACTATGATATTTCCATTCCTATTGTATGGATTGTTATACCTAACAAACCTAGACTATATAGTCAAGAAAGGTCTTAAAACCTTAGATTGGAAGACAGCCTATAATAAATAGAGACCTCACTCTTTTTTATTACCTAGCACAGATAAATGAAGTCAAATATCTTAGTTTTCATACCCAATGATTCTAGAGTAGGAGGATCTGATGAGGTGCTATTTCAAATTGCTAATCACTATGCTTCTCATGGAGCAAATGTGTATATCTTATTTCTCACAAAGATCCGTTTCGGAGATTGGCAAGTACTGGAGGGACTGTCTAATGTACACTTCTATAGTAATAGTTCCGCTCGAGAACTAGGAGGGGTATTTCCCTCGTTAGTCAACGTCTTTAGGTTGCGACGTATCCGATTTGATTATGTGTTTACGTCCAATCCACATACAGCTAGCTTCCTTGGACTATTGCGTATGGTTGGGGTGTTAAAGACTAAGCACTTTATAGGTAGAGAGACTTCGTCAGTGTTTTTACGCTTTACGGGCAGGGAACTAAGATCGTATAAGCTACATCATCACTTGGGATATAGAGCTTTAGATTGCCTCATCTGTCAGACAGAGGAGATGAAGCAACAATTTATAGAGGGGACCCCATCTATAGCGAAAAGAGTAAATCCAGTCGTTATCCCTAACCCTGTTAACCCATCTGAAATGAAGGCGAAGGCCTTAAAAGCTCTAGACTTCTCCATCCCCTGTCAAGGAAGACTTGTAGTTTCAGCAGGCCGCTTCATCAATGAAAAGGGTTTTGACCTATTGATCGAGGCTTTTGATAGGCTACAAAAAGAGGTCGCTTTTCAGGATGTTACGTTACTCATACTCGGAGATGGAACAGGTCGACAAAACCTAGAGAGTATGGTCAAGCATAGGGGGCTACAAGCTAAAGTCCTACTGCCAGGTATGAGCAAAAATGTTTATCCATATTTCAGGCGAGCTACGCTATGCGTTATATCGTCTAGAATGGAGGGATTTCCTAATGTGCTCCTACAGATGATGTCTCAGTGCAATAGTGTGGTCTCCACAATCTGTGCTGGGGGCATTGATCAGATAGCGGGGCTAATCACTTGTGAGCCTAATAATGTTGACGCGCTATATCAAGCGATGAAGTACGCCCTAGAGACTGAAGACACAACAAAGAATCGTCCTCTCTTTGAACAAGAATTAGAGAGCCGAAGTATTAGTAATTTCATCGCAAAGATTGAACTAGCAGCAAGTAACTGAATAGGCACAGCTGCTTGTGATGTTAGACTCTGAGAAGCACTATGTATTGTCAGTCAAGCATGAAAGCTCTAAGCTCTGAGACAAGCTCAAATCGAACACACAAATAGCGATATTCGTTTCCTTTACTATGAGACAGATATTACTGATCCTACCGACAGACTCTTTGAAAGGTGGCGCAGAGACTGTACTGCATCTCATCGCAAAAGAGCTTGTAGCAGATAGTGATACGCAGATAACCATTGCTTTTTTGACAGGCAGGGTATACCATGGCTGGGATCGTTTGGGAGAACTGCCAAACGTATCGCTCATCTTCACTCAGTCACAAAGCGTTTGGTGCGGTATGCCCAAACTTATACTAAACCTCATACGTCTTCGTGGGCGCAAGTTTGATATCTGCTTTACTTCACATACCGATATGACAGGGGTTGCTGGGCTATTGAAGCGACTCCGGGTACTCTCTATCCAAACTTTAGTGGCGCGTGAGAGTTGCTCCGTGTTTTTGAGGTATAAGAGACCACCTCTTCGCTTCAGGATACATCACGCCTTGGGATACCCTGCCGTCAATCTATTGATCTGCCAAACGCAAATGATGAAAGAGCAGTTTGTCCAAGGAGCTCCTCAATTAGCTAAGCGTATTCAAGCGATTGAAGTACTACCCAACCCGATTGACCTAGCACAGATCAGCGATGCGGCTCAAAAGAGTGTGCAGACATGCTTATTCCCCTCATATCGCTATATCGTGGCTGCAGGTAGACTAATCCCTATCAAAGGATATGATCTGCTGATCAAAGCTTTTTACTCACTTCATAAGGAGTCTCAATTTGAAGATACTCGACTAGTGATCCTAGGAGAGGGTGCAAGTCGTCAGACCCTAGAAAAACTCTTACAGGAGCTACAATTAGAGCATGCCGTAGAGCTGAGGGGGAATGTGGAGAATGTCTATCCCTACTTCCGTCAGGCTACACTATGTGTCGTCTCTTCGCTACTAGAGGGCTTCCCCAATGTACTCTTGCAGATGATGAGCCAGTGTGATCGTGTCGTCTCTACCCTCTGCGCAGGAGGTATTGATACGATAGATGGAGTCTTAACCTGCCCCCCCAATCAGGTCTCATCTTTATATAAGGTGATGAAAGAGTCGCTGGAAGAGGAATCTACAGCTGAGAATCGACCGTTATTTAACCGAGAGCTAAACAAAAGATCGATCACGTTCTTTATGCAGAAGATGAATGCTCTAATAGAGAGGCTCAAGTAGAACTGACGTATATAACCTCGTTTTTGGTCATGCAAGCGAAGACAACAGAGAAGATTAAGATCCTGAGAGTGGTAACGAGTTCAATCTCTTTCAAGTTGATAGATGGACAAGCGCAATTTATGCAGCAGCAGGGTTACCAGGTCATCACAGCCTCTGGAGGACCCTTTCCAAAGGATGGGATACCACAACTAAATGGGGTGCGATTTGTTCCACAGCCTCACTTAGTCAGACCTATTAGTATCAGGGAGGATCTCTTAGCTCTCCGAGATATGATCCGGCTCATTCGCAAAGAGCGCCCTGACATCATACACTCTCATACACCTAAGGCTGGACTAATGGGTATGCTGGCTGGCTGGTTGTGCCATGTCCCTATACGCATACATACTGTGGCGGGGTTACCACTGCTTGTTCATAGTGGATTCAAGCGCAAGATCTTAAACTTGGTTGAGCGAATCACTTATAGATGTGCCACCTCTGTCTATCCGAACTCACATAAGTTACGAGACACAATTATCTCTCTAAAGCTAGCATCACCAGACAAGCTAAGAGTAATCGGAGATGGAAGCTCCAACGGAATTAATGTGCAGCACTTCTGTAAGGAGCTACTAGCGGAAGAGCTTGTAGACCCGATCCGCAAGCAGCTGGGTGGAAGCTTCACCTTTATCTTTGTAGGACGGATCGTGAGGGATAAGGGGATCTGTGAACTTGTTGAGGCGTTCACTCGTCTGCAGCAAGAGCATCCTGATGCTCGATTGCTACTTGTAGGCAACTTCGAGCAGGAGCTAGATCCACTACCAGAGGAGGTCTATCATACGATACAGAGTCACCCAGCTATCTACTGTGCAGGGTGGCAAGATGATGTGCGACCTTGGTTTGCTGCGGCTGATGCACTGGCCTTTCCCTCCTATCGGGAGGGCTTTCCCAATGTCGTACTGCAAGCGGGTGCTATGGAGCTCCCCTGCGTTGTCTCCGACATCAATGGTTGCAACGAAATCATCATAGAGGGAGAGAATGGGCTGATCATACCGCCTTACGATGCTGCAGCACTATATCAAGCCATGAAGCGTATGATTGAGGATAAAGCTCTTTACATGCACTGCCAGCAGAATGCTCGCCCTCTGATCGCCTCTCGCTATAAGCAGGAAGATGTGTGGCAAGCAACGCTGGAGATGTACCGTAGCTTGACTGGGAATGATAAGTAGCCCCTTCGCGTAGATTTTAGACTATAACAGTTCGCATAGGAAGCGTTATCTTTGTAGTGGCTCAAGCCTACCTAATAACGAATATGATCTATAGGAAGTATATCAAGCGCATACTAGACTTCACAGGAGCCCTCATTATGCTGATTGTGCTGTCGCCAGTGCTACTGGTAGTGACGGTGTGGTTGCACTTTGCCAATAAGGGAGCAGGAGCGTTCTTCACGCAGGAGCGCCCAGGCAAGGACGAGCGAATCTTTAAGCTCTACAAGTTCAAGAGTATGACCGATGAACAAGATGCGGAGGGCAATCTGCTCCCCGATGGGGAGCGGCTTACGTCTGTTGGTCGCTTCATCCGCAAGACCTCGCTCGACGAGCTACCTCAGCTATGGAATGTCCTCAAGGGGGATATGAGCTTCATCGGACCACGACCGCTCTTGGTACAGTATCTACCTCTATATAGCGCATCACAGCGGCGTCGCCACGAGGTGAGGCCTGGCATTACGGGCTGGGCGCAAGTGTCCGGTCGAAATGCAATAAGCTGGGAGAGGAAGTTCGCCCTGGACGTTTGGTATGTAGATCATCTCTCTTTTCGTCTTGACTATATTATTATATGGCGTACCGTTGTCAAGGTCTTGAGAAGAGAGGGGATCAGCTCTGCTAGCTGTGACACCATGGAGCCATTTGAAGGATAGAGAGACTATGAAGGATATTGTAATAATCGGAGCTGGAGGACTGGGGCGAGAGATCTTAGGGCTTATACAATCTATCAATAAGAAGGAGTCTCGGTGGCGTGTCAAGGGATTCTACGATGATGGCGCGGAATGCGGGAAGCTTATTCATGGACTGCCCATACTGGGCAAGGTGGAGGCTCTCAACGCTCAACAAGAGGCTCTTGATGTAGCAATCGCTATTGGCGACTCAAGCACAAGACGCAAAGTCTACGACGGACTTAACAAGCAGTACCTCTCATTTCCTGCGCTAATCAGTCCCGATGCTACGATCCTAGACGAGGAGAGTGTCTCTATTGATGAGGGCGTTCTTTGCTGTGCTGGAACAATCCTCACTTGTGATATAACTATTGGTGCTTTTACGCTGCTGAACCTGTGCTGTACGGTCGGGCATGACGCTGTCATAGAGCCTTTCTGCTCTTTTATGCCTTCAGTAAACATCTCTGGGGAGACTCATATCGGAGCGGAAGTCTATATGGGTACAAGCTCTTCAATCATCAATCGTATCTCCATAGGGGGAAACTCAACGATAGGAGCAGGAGCTGTAGTGACAAAAGACATCCCCACAGACTGTGTCGCAGTAGGATGTCCCGCTCGTCCTATCAAGTTTAAGTCGTAGATAGTTGATAGTCTCTTAAGTGTACCTGAGATGTTCCAACTATCCTTTGCTGTATTAGCTATTGGCTGTTGGCTAGAGCTATCAAAGTGGTGAGGAGCTGAGGGTGAGGTCTGAAGGGAGCATACCTCCGTATGTAACCGAAGCCGAATCCCGAAAGCAACACAGAGATTCGCCTTTATGCAACAGTCTCAAGATATAATGCGTCAGCCCTGGAGTTATGACGGGGAGGAAGCGTTCATTCGGAGATTATCGTTACTTTTGTAGCATCTAAGCTAGAAGAAAACTATGACGCAGGTATCAGATCTAGAGAATCGTCAAGCATACATCACCCAGCAGAGTGGCTTCATACGCCAGCTACAAGAGGGGATGCACACTACGATCATCGGGCAGGAGCATCTTGTGGAGTCGCTCTTGATCGGCTTGCTAGCCGATGGACATATCCTCCTCGAGGGTGTACCAGGGCTCGCTAAGACACTCGCTATCACGACGCTCGCTAAGCTCATTGATGCAGACTATAGCCGCATACAGTTCACCCCAGACCTACTCCCAGCTGACCTCATCGGTACGCTGATCTACAGTCAGCGTACCGAGTCTTTTTCGGTCAAGAAGGGACCTATCTTCGCTCACTTTGTCCTCGCAGATGAGATCAACCGTGCTCCAGCCAAGGTGCAGAGTGCGCTCCTCGAGGCGATGCAGGAGCGACAGGTGACGCTCGGTGAGGAGACCTATCCGCTCCCCTCGCCTTTCCTAGTGATGGCGACGCAAAACCCCATTGAGCAGGAGGGTACCTACCGACTGCCCGAGGCGCAGGTAGACCGCTTCCTCCTCAAGGTGGTGCTGGACTACCCCTCGCATGAGGAGGAGATGAAGATTATTGAGATGAATCTGGCTAGCCAGCTACCCACGGTAAAGCCTGTGACGACTGCTCAGCAGATCTTAGCAGCTCGTGAAGCGGTACAGCAGGTTTATCTAGATGAGAAGATCCTTCGCTACATCGTAGACTTGGTGATGGCAACACGACAAGCAGAGAGCGTCCCAGCGCTACAAGGGATGATCGCTTATGGCGCTTCGCCACGTGCGTCGATCTCGCTGGCAGCCGCTGCACGAGCATACGCCTTCATCGCTCAGAGAGCCTATGTGATCCCTGAGGATGTGCGTGCCGTGTGCCACGACGTGCTACGTCATCGTCTCGGCATGAGCTACGAGGCGGAAGCCGTTGGTATGAGTGCCGACAAAGCGATCGACGAGATCATCAACGTGGTGCCAGTACCTTAATTGGCTGTTGGCTAAAAGTATCGGAGCCATCGGAGCTATCGGAAGGATTGGACATCTAATCTCTAACTTCTAATCTCTAAAGTCTAAAGTCTCATGCAAGATCTCTTGCGCAAGGTCAGACGCATCGAAATCAAAGCTCGGGGCCTCAGCCAAAACATCTTGGCTGGGCAGTACCGCTCAGCCTTTAAGGGTCGAGGGATGGCTTTTAGCGAGGTGCGGGAGTACTACGTAGGAGATGATGTGCGAGACATAGACTGGAACGTGACGGCACGCTATGCGCAGCCACACGTCAAGGTCTTTGAGGAGGAGCGCGAACTGACGATTATGCTCCTCGTGGATGTTTCCCACAGTCTAGACTTTGGCTCTACGAGTGAGACGAAGCGTGATCTGGTTGCGACGATTGCCGCGACGATCGCCTTCGCCTGCATACACAACAACGACCGTGTCGGGCTGATGCTTTACACCGACCGTGTGGAGCGCTACATCCCCGCAGGACAGGGACGCAAGCATGTGCTACAGCTCATTCGTGAGATCCTGACTTACCGCCCCGAGCGTAACTCTACACAGATCTCTTCTAGCCTAGAGATGCTCTCGCGAGTGGTCAAGAAGCGTTGCTCAGCCTTCATCGTGAGTGACTTTATAACCGACGAACCGACCCCTGCGGAGCGAGCTCTGATCCAGCGCACGGCACGCAGACATGACCTGCTGGCGATACGCGTCGTGGACAGACGTGACTACGACCTCTCGGCTATGGGCTTGACACTCGTGCATGACCTAGAGACGGGAGCGAGTCGCTATGTAGACACTTCGTCGGCACGCCTTCGTGAGCAGTACGCGACCAACTATACGACCTTTGCCACCGAGTGGGAGCGACTAATGCGTGAGTCGGGCATCGACCAGGCCATCGCCGAGACCGGCGAAGACATCATCCCCGTCCTCTCGCAGCTCTTCCGCAAGCGCATCTAACTACCTATGCGATATCGTCTACTATTATATATACTACTGATCTGTGGCGGCGGAGGTCTATGGAGCTTCGTGGCAGCGCAGGATATTGCGATCACGACGGAGCTGACGCCCTCGACGATTCAGATTGGCGAGTATGCGGAGATCAAGATGAAGATCCGCACGAATGACCTGGACAACACGCTCCTCGTCATTCCTGAGGAACAGCAGATGGGACAGGCTGAGATGATTGCCTTTGAGGTGACCGACACGATACCGCTCCAGGGTACAGAGGTGCAGCTGAATGCGCTGATGACCATCACTTCGTTTGCCGAGGGAATGGCGGAGCTACCCGCTTTTGGCGTGACGGTAGGCGGTCAGAGCTACTTCTCCAAGCCCCTTTACCTCAAGGTGACAATGCCCGAGGTGGACACGACGCAACCGCTCAAGTACAACCCAATCAAAGCACCTGTTTCGGTCTCGCTACGCTGGTGGGAGTACATCCTCCTCGTCCTCATGAGCCCAATTACGTGGGTGGTGCTGGGCATCGTCGCAGTGGTACTCTTCATCTTGTGGTACCGACACTACAAGCGCACACGCCCCGAGCCAAAGGTGGTCGTGGTACCGCTAACCGCTTTGGAGACTTTCGACCAAAGGCTTGCAGCACTGCGTGCCCTACCCTTTGACCAGCAAGAGGAGCAGATCGCTTACTACGATGGCTTGATCACCGCCTTGCGAAGCTATCTGACCGAAGGCTTAGACTTGGAGATAGACGAATTGACCGCTCGCGAACTAGCTCAGCTACTCCAAAAGGCTCCCTACGAAGTGCCTCAGAGTGCGCTAGCGCAGTGGGTGATCCACTCAGAGTGGGTCCGCTTTGCCGACACCTGGGCGGAGCCTGCTTGGCAAGACGAAGACGCGACCACCATCTACGAGGTTGTGCATCAACTAGCTAGCAGAAAGGAGGGTAAGTCGCTATGATATGGGTTCATCCTGAGTGGCTCTGGGCGCTCCTGCTCCTACCGCTGCTGGTGCTGCTCTACATTTGCTACAACAAGCGTCACCAAGCAAAGCTTTCGCTCTCAGCGTACCGCCTTTTGCCTAAAGGAAGCGGCTGGCGAAGCTATCTGCGGGCTTTGCCTTTTGCCCTAGAACTACTAGCTATGGTAGCAATGATCTTAGCCTTGGCTCGTCCTCAGGACTCCAGCCACTGGGAGGAGCGATCGATACAAGGCATCGACCTTGTCCTCGCCATGGACCTCAGTGGTAGTATGCAGGCGCTAGACTTAAAGCCTAACCGCTTTGAGGCAGCGCGCACTGTAGCGAGCGAGATGATCGCTGCTCGTCCGAATGACAATATCGGTCTGGTTGTCTTCGCTGGGGAGAGCTTTACGCTCTGTCCGCTGACGGTGGACCACGACGTGATCCTACAAATGCTCGACGCCACGGAGATAGGACAGCTGGAGGACGGCACCGCCATCGGACTAGGGCTGGCGACCGCTATCAATACGCTCCGCGGTAGCGACAACAAGAGCAAAGTGATCATCCTCCTGACCGATGGGTCAAACAATGCGGGCGACATAACCCCCTCGATGGCCGCTGAACTGGCGCAACAGTACGGCATACGTATCTATACCGTGGCGGCTGGGACCAATGGCGTCGCCAAGTTTCCCGTGCAGACCGCTTCTGGCATCGAATATGTGGAGGCCAACGTACAAATTGACGAAGGCACGCTACGACATATCGCCCAGCAAACGGGCGGAAAGTACTATCGTGCGACCGACGAGACGAAGCTTCACGAGATCTACAAGGAGATCGACTCTCTTGAGAAGTCTCGTCTGACGTCTCGCTCGGTGAGTGCTTACGAAGAGCGCTACATGCTCTTTGCTTTGCTCGCCATCGTGCTCCTTGGCGCCGCCTTCTTATTACGAACCACCTTGCTGCGAGCTAACCCATGATACAGTTTGCCTATCCCCTCCTGCTGTGGATCCTGCTACTCGTACCACTCCTGCTACTCGTCATGATCGCAGGACAGAGACGGCAACGCAAGCAGCAGTTGCGCTTCGCCACGCCTCAGATGCTACGGCAGATCATGCCCGACCGCTCAGTCAAGCGTGACTGGTGGCGCGCCTCGTTCAAGCTCCTCTCCATCGCTCTGCTCATCGTGGCACTGGCTCGACCACAACTCTACACCCATGCGCCCGTCTCGGCACAGCAGACGGTCGGTGTGGACCTCGCCTTTTGCATAGACGTCTCCAACTCGATGGCGGCACGTGATGTCAAGCCCGACCGTATCGGCTTTGCCAAGCAGATTGTGACCCATACGATGCAGCAGTTGGCGGGCTCACGGATCGCCATGATCGTCTTCGCTGGAGGCGCTTACATACGTCTGCCACTCACGCCCGACTTGCCGACGGCTCAGACCTTTCTCGCAGATATACAACCAGGTATGGTCTCCAACCAAGGCACCAATCTAGGACAAGCACTCGAGCGTTCCGCCCAAGCGCTCTCAGCTCCCTCACGAGCTGGCAAAGCGGTCATTCTCTTAACCGATGGCGAGGACCACGAAGGCGGACTAGAGGAGGGCATTGAGCGACTCAAGGAGCAAGGGGTCAAAGCTTACGTCGTAACCATCGGACTCCCCGAGGGAGCTACCATACCCATTGGCGAAACACTCCTCACCGACTCGCTAGGCGTGCCTGTACTCTCAAAGCCTAACCCTGAGATTACGGCAGAGATTGCTGATGCTACGGGCGGGCAGAGCTTAGTCGGTAGCAGTCCCCGAGCCATTAGCAACCAGTTGGTCAACCAGCTCCGCACTTTGCCCCAAGCCAATCTGAGTGGCGAAGGAGATCAGATCGAGGAGCTCTACGCGCTCCCCACGCTAGCAGCGCTTATCTTGCTCCTGCTTGCCAATGGGATCATGCGTCGCAAGAGTCGCCTCTTCAGTCGTATTCAAATCTTTGGTCATCATAATGCGTAAGTCTTTATACATTGTCTTACTCTTGCTCTCTAGCCTGACACTCGTCGGACAGACCGTACGACTGGACGCACGGCGGGGTAACAAGAGTTACCAGCGGGGCAACTACTCGTCAGCACGTAAGGCTTACCTCTCGTCCGTGGCTCGTGACTCAGTCTACGCTCCAGCCCGACTTGGCCTAGGCGACGCACTCTACATGTCTGGCGACACGCTTGCTGCCGTGCAGATGTGGCAGCGTATAGTGAGCGACAGCAAGGCTGATCCTCGCTTGCAGGCCTTAGCGTGGCACAACTTGGGCAACCGCTGTATGGATACCCGACAGTATGACAAAGCGATCGAAGCTTACAAAGAGTCCCTCCGCAGAAACCCTACTGACAATGAGACGCGCTACAACTTAGCCCTAGCAATCAAGCTCAACAAGCAGCCCCCACAGCAAGGTGGCGGTGGAGGCGGTGGCGGAGGGTCACAGTCCGATCAGTCGCAGACTCCTCCCGAGCAGCAGCCCAACGAGCAGCCGCAAGGCAAGAAGCCCGACCTCGACAAGTCACAGGCTGACCGTATCCTCGATGCGCTCCGCCAGCAAGAGCAGCACACACGCCAGCGCATCAACCAGCGCCAGCCACAGCAACAGAATCCGAACAAGAAGAACTGGTAATGCTACGCCTACGCACTTCGATACAACGCACCCTCCTGATGCTCACATGGCTCTGTGCCGTCGCCTTCGCGGGCTTAGCACAGCTCACAGTGATCGTTCCTCCGCAGGTCGCCGAGGGCGAGACCTTTCGGTTAGTTTATCGTACTGCCGGAGCACACGAGCTGGGCGCTTTTACCGCTCCGCAGATTGCCTCCGAGCTGAAGGTCCTCTACGGTCCGCAGTTCAACGTGCTACATGAGATGCGTGGAGGCACCTCCAAAGAGTACACCACCATCACCTATACCCTGCAAGCGAGCAAGGCGGGCACATACTCCATCAGCGCGGCTCAGCTACGAGTCGGACAGCGGAGCCTCAAGGCACTATCCAAGCGCGTACAAGTCGTCAAGGCTCAGGGGCTGTCACAGCAGTCGCTCGCTGCGGGCCAGTCGCTACGGATAGCAGACCGAGACATGTATATGCGTGCCGTTGTCTCGTCGCAGTCGGTCTACACGCAGCAGCCAGTCCTTGTATCGCTCTACCTTTACTCACGCTACGGTAACCTCTCAGGCGTAGATCGCAAGCCCCCCGAGGTGACCGACTTCGTCACCAAGGAAATACCGATACAGCGCACCACCTGGGGCACTGAGCGGGTCGGTGGCAGGCTCATGTACAAGGCGCTCATCTGGCAAATCCTCGCTTACCCGCAGCGTAGCGGTGAGTTGACCATCCCCTCCTTTGAGTATGAATTTCAAGTGGCGGTGAATCGGAATGTGGACAACGAAGAGGATCTTTTTGCCAATAAAGCTGTCGCAACGACACATAAGAAGTTGCACTCGCAACCCTTGAAGTTGACCGTACGACCACTCCCCGAGGGTGCTCCCGAAGGGTACGATCAGTTGGTCGGCTCCTTCCAGATCCAAGGCACGCTCTCCGCTCCCGATCCGACCTACGAGACGGGTCGCGCCATGACCTATCGACTAGACATCACTGGGCGGGGCAACGTCTCCCTACTCTTAGCTCCAGAGCTAGGTTTGTCCGACAAATTTGAAGTGTACGAGCCACAGCTCATCCGTGACGACCAAAAGGTGCAAAATGGCAATACCGAGGTGCACCGCACCTACGAATACACCATCATACCGCATGCCACGGGACAGCAGACGCTACCAGCCGTCAGTCTCCCCTACTTTGATCCAGCTACGAGTAGCTACCGCACCGCCACTACAGCGCCTATCCGTATTGAGGTCAAGCAAGGCTCCAACGATGTGCCACAAGTGGGTAAAGCTGGAGAGGCAGGCACCAACTCACAGCGATATGCACCCTACCCTTACGAGGCTCCTGCTCCGATGAGCGGATGGCACCCCTGGAGCCGTGCTGGCTGGGCTTACTGGTTCCTTTACCTGCTTCTTATCATCGCTGGTGGGGTCGCCTACAGGATCATCCATAGTGGTCAGCGCCTACGTGCCGACCATGTCGCTTATCACAAGAAGCGCTCCACGCCCATGGCGGAGCAGCAGATCCAAGCGATACGTCAGCTCGTCAAGGCGGGACAGCAGTCCGAGGCTACGACCCAACTCTATGCGACCATAACGCAGTATCTCCAAGATCGCTACGCACTCACCACCTCCAGTCTTATGCGACAGCAACTAGCGAGTGCGCTCAAGCAGCAAGGCGTAGCGGACGCAGATGTCAATGTTTGGCTTACCCTCCTATCAGAGATTGAGCTAGCACGTTATGCACCACTACAAGAAGGCGACAGCCTGCCCCGCTGGGTAGACCAGTTAGAGCAACTCATCTCGCAGTCGTGATAGCTTCGCACCGAAGCCCTATGAAATAATCAAGTTTTCTTTTTTTTTGAACAAAGCGCCTTCTTGAGCTCTCAGCTTGCGAATGCCTCCGTGGGGACGTGATGAGGTCGTCAGATTATCGTCGGCAGCTCTCGGGATTGTGCTTACTACACCCCGCTCTGCGCCAGCTCGAGGAGATGCTGTATCATCTCTTGGTGATGTGTAGATTGTCTTGCTCGAGAGGATGCCTCTAGAGCCTCGGAGAGACTGGTGGGGGTGAGATAGGGTAGTCGTATATCCATAGTCGTCTAGTCATGTGATGGGGGAGGGCGAGGCTGTCAGTCCAGATGGGCTACAACTTGCTAGATCCCCCTTACACAGACTAAACGCTTAGACGGGCGCAATATTGCGCTCACGTGCCATCTTACGCAGATTGATCAGCGCGTAGCGCATACGTCCCAGGGCTGTGCTGATGCTTACCTCGGTGCGCTCGGCGATCTCTTTGAAGGGGATATCTTCGTAGATCCTCATCTTGAGTACCTCTTTTTGCGCTTCGGGAAGATCCTCGACGCAGAGCGATATCTGGTGGTACATAGCCTCCTGATCGTCAAAGAAGTCTTCGGGTAGGTCGCTCGCCGGTGTCAGATCGAGGATCTGCTGATTGGTATCGTAGTTGGTCACGTAGAGTGATCGCTTCTCACTGCGAAAGTGATCCATCATCATGTTGTGCGTCAGGCGTAGGAGCCAAGCCTTGAACTTACCCTTGGCACGGTACTTACCCTCCTTGAGGGTACGCATCACCTTGATGAAGACCTCCTGAAAGAGATCGTCAGCAGCATCGCTATCCGCGACAGTCAAGAAGATATAGTTATGTATGTCGGCTTCGTACCGACGGAGGAGCTCTGCAAAAGCTCTATCACAGCCCTCACAATATTGGCAGACGAGCTCATCGTCGCTGCACGTACGGAGTGTGGTCATATATAGAGAGTATCCTTTGTATTTATAAAAGGTAGCTGTCTATTCTATAGGCTGTGATTACTTGTTGGTTACTTAATGGTACTGCAAAGTAACCAAATCTTCCCGAGATATGCAAATCCTCACGTGTAACGACATGTAGGGACGCTCGGTCGAGCGTCCGTTGTGTCAAAGGTTACAGCATCGTGGTGCTAACGGGGACGGACGCTCTCCTGCTAGAGACGAGCCGTGTGTTCCTACAAGTGGTTACTCGTCTCGCTCGTTGCCGAGGAGACATCTTTCATCTTGAGCGTCAGACCGACGGTCTTTAAGAGGATCTTGAGATCTAGGGCGAAGGAGAGATGACGCACATACCACGCATCATACGTAAAGCGATGCTGATAGCTTAGCTTGTTACGGCCATTGATCTGTGCTAAGCCGGTGATCCCAGGACGCACCTGATATCGGATCCGCTGTGCTGGAGTGATTGCTATCGGGTCGCCCTCGATGGAGACACTGATGATCTCCACTCTGTGACGCTCCGTAGGGATCTGACGATAGGTGGCTAGGAAGGGGCGAGGACCCACGAGGCTCATATCACCACGTAGCACATTCCACAGTTGCGGTAGTTCGTCGATGGAGGTTTTGCGGATAAACCGCCCCATAGCGGTCAGTCGCTTCGCATCGGGGAGCAGATTGCCCGCAGCATCTCGCTCGTCCGTCATCGACTTGAACTTGTACATATTAAAGAGTCGCTCCCCTCGTCCAGGACGTGCCTGAGAAAAGAAGACTCCAGTCCCCTTATTGGCAAAGGACATCACCACGATCACCACAAGAAGCAGTGGAGACAGGATGGTCAGTCCCAGCAGGGAGCAGATGATGTCTAGGAGTCGCTTGATGTAGTTACGATACATGCCAGTCTATGCTACAGGGGGGAGTATGTGAGCGATCAGATTGAAGAGCCTAGGGGCGCAATGCGCTATACGAATGAGCGGAGCACCCTTACGACCAGCGTAGCGCATGAGGAGCTTGTGGTTCCCCGACTGCTTCATACGCTGTGTGTAGGCTTTGAGCTCGGAGACCGTGCCATAGCGAGCGACCATACGCAGACCTGATCGATAAAAGCCAGAGGCTAGTTTCAGATAGAATGAGTGCAGGTCGTCCTGACCTTTGGCACACTCGAGTAGTCTGAAGGAACCCTCTAGACGAGAGATCCCTCGGAGGTGTAGCGTGTCGGGATTGTGAATGGTAGAGTCAGCTCTCTGATAGTAGCAATAGGCTACGATAGGGACGAGTAGTACCCGCTCGGCATAGGCTGTGTAGTGCCAGTAGAAGAGCGCATCCTCATGAAGCAACCCCTCCATAAAGCGTGCTTGATGCTCCTCGAGCATGGTGCGCCGCCAAAGAAATGAGCAGACACTTCCCGACAAATTGTGCTGCGTCAAGAGCGCTCTCCCATCAGTACACTGAAGCTGGTCAAAGTCATGTACGGAGGTGTCCATCCACTCGGAGGGAACCTCCTCCCCCTCGTCTGCGACATTGCGTACGCCAAAGCAGAGCATGTCGTACGTGTCCTGGGCAATGAGTGTGAGCAGGTAACTTGCTGCGACACTATCCACCCAGTCATCGGCATCGACAAACCAAACGTAGGCTCCCTGAGCTACTTCTAGACCTTTGTTGCGAGCTGCCGACTGACCTTGGTTGGTTTGGCTGATGATGTGTATACGTTGCTCAGGATGTTGCGTCTGATAGTTGGTCACTACCTCCAGTGTCTCATCTTGGCTCCCATCATTGATCACGATAATCTCTATAGCCGTCGCAGCGTCAAGGATAGCGACGAGAGAGTCTAGGCAGCGTGCGATAGTCTTTGCGCCATTATATATAGGAATGATGACAGAGAGAGGTAGTTCTGGACTCATAGCTTCGCTTCCTTAGGTATATAGCGTGCGTTGATCTCTTTGCGCTCCGCATCGCACCACCAGCCCCACTTGTTGAAGTACTTGACCATCGAGGAGATATGGTGCCATAGGAGCTTCGCATCGTGATACGAGCCTCGGCTGTGGACATGCGTGATCTTGGCCTCCGGATGACAGATCGTCTTGGAGACTTGGCCGATGCGTCTAGAGAGGTCGGTGTCCTCGACATACATAAAGAAGCGCTCATCAAAGCCTCCGACACGCTCCAGTGTCTCCATCCTTGTGAACATGAAGCAACCCGACAAGTAGGGTACCTCCACAGGCTTGCTATAGTCGAGCCAATGCATCTCGTACCGCTTATTGACCTTGTCGCGTACCCACTGACTGAAAGAGAAGCGACGCAAGAGCACATCGCACGGTCTAGGGAGGAGCTTGCAGAGTTGCTGCGGACGGCCGTCAGGATAGTAGACAAACGGAGATACGAGCCCCACCTCCTCGTGCTCCTCCATATAAGCGGTAAGCGTATCTAGCACCGTCTCGTCAAAGCGCACGTCGGGATTGATGATCACATGGTAACGAGCGCCCTCGCTGTGGGCTAGGCGTATGGCTATGTTGTGTGCCTTGCCAAAGCCTAGGTTGCTCGGCTGATGCTCGTAGTAGATCCGACCCTTGCCGACGGGGAGCTCTGCAAGGTAGCACATCTCGTCCGTAGGTGAATTGTCGATCAGGTAGAGACGCTTGTCCGTCTCCACCCGTGGCTGTGAGGGCGTTCGAAAGAAGTCCTCAATGATCTGCTCCACAAAGGACGCATTACTCTTGTAGAGTACTATAGAGCCAGTCGTTAGCACCTATCTATTGCCTATCTATTTATGCGTTATCCAAGATATTTCCTCAGTAGTTGCTGGTAGATGCGATGGTACTGTAGCGCCATGCGTTGGCGACCATACAGTGCGCCCATCTCCAGAGCTTCTTGTCTATCAAACGTCACAGAGGGTGCTTTTAGTATACAGTCTGCACACTGAGATACACTCCCTATGTCAAAACGTAGAGCTACCATCTGAGGAACATACTCCAATATCTCGTCAAAGATAGACAAATTCGAGTGAATGACCACGCATCCCGAAGCTACGCCCTCGATGACGTTAAGCGGTAAGCCCTCGGCATGACTAGCCGTAATCAAGGCATCTGAAGCACTTAGATATTCCGCCACACGATCGGTAAAGCCGACAAACTGAACCTGCTCGCCCAAGGGCATAGCCAGTTGTCGGCAGCGTCTCTCTAGAGGACCCTTGCCCAGGAAGAGAAGACGCAGGTCACTCGGTAGCTGGCGTCGCCTCTTCAGACGACGCATGGCGCGTAGGATGAGCTCGGGATCTTTGCGCTTGATGAGACCTCCGCAATATGTGATGACGTAGCCCTGCTCGGGGAGGTTTAGCTGGCTACGTAGCTGTGTCCGTTCGGAGGAGCTGGCGGGAGGAGCAAAGAGTTCGTTGTTAATGCCATTGGGTGCGACATAGACGCTAACCTTCGTGGGAAGACCCTTGCGGTAGTAGTCCCGACAGACATGCGAGACGCAGACCACCTCACGGTGACGCGACAAAGCACGCATCAAGCGACGACACATATAGCCACCGAGCAGACGACCCTTGCCGTAGGTGA
>NZ_CAMYEZ010000023.1 GCF_947254915.1 uncultured Porphyromonas sp.
ACCGAAGCCGAATCCCGAAAGCAACACAGCGATTCGCCTTTATGCAATAGTCTCAATAGATGGAGACTATCCGCCACGGGAGCCCTGACACTTGGCGCAGGCTTTGGCTGCGACAACTAATTCGTGAGAAGGTAGTACCTTTGCCCTCGTACTGAAGCCCTATGAGCCTCAGACGATCACCCCAAGATAATCAGATGAACCAGTCACCCCTTCCAGCACCGAAGCACCTCCTCCAGAGACTATGCGCTATGGTCAGAGGCAATAGACTAGTCCTAGAGAACTTCCTCTCTCTCGGACTCATCAACGTGCTGAACTCCTCCTTTCATCTGATCATCTACCCGATACTGATCCATCGTGTCGGCGCCGAGGCGTACGGAGCCTATGTCTACGCCTTTTCGGTCATCACATACTTCGTCACGCTGGTGACCTACGGCTTGGACATGATCGGCACCCGCTACCTGGCTCGCTACGACAAGGAGGGCGACCTAGCGGGCAAGTCCGACATCACTTCGCAGATACTCTCTAGTCGCCTTTACCTGCTCCTCCTTTCCTTCCTCCTTTTCCTGCCTATCGTCTTATGGGTCGGAGCCTTGGCCGACTACCGGGCGCTCCTCTGGGCAAGTTTTCTCTCAGTAGTGGCCTGTGTCATCATGCCCAACTGGTACTTCATCGGGATCCAGCGCACCCGCATCTACCTCTACATACAGATCGCCACGAAGGTGCTCCTAGCCGTTGCCATCATCCTCTGGGTGCTCACGCCAGAGCATATGACACGCTACGTCTTACTGGCTTCGGCAAGCAATATACTCTCGGCGGGAATCGCCTTTGGCTATATCTTATGGCGCGAAAAGCTTTCGCTACGCCTCATCTCACTGCGCAAAAGCTTAGCCCTCCTGCGAGAGGCTACGCCACTCTTCCTCTCTTATCTGGTGATGACGGTCAAGTCGGCTGGACTCAACCTCGTGATCGGTTCGCTCTTTGGCATGACCTCCCTAACGGGCT
Organism: uncultured Porphyromonas sp.; assembly: GCF_947254915.1. Taxonomy (GTDB): domain Bacteria; phylum Bacteroidota; class Bacteroidia; order Bacteroidales; family Porphyromonadaceae; genus Porphyromonas. The sequence goes on from NZ_CAMYEZ010000023.1 coordinate 1,003, forward strand.
ACGACTTCTCAATGAAGATCGTCAGCGTCGTTATGTACATCACCAAACAGCTCAACGTGGCGCTCTTTCCCTCGGTCAGCACCAGCTATACGACAGAGCGCATACATCGTATACTGCGTGGCGAACTGCTCATGGGCATCGCCTGCATGGGGGCGCTCATGCTCGCTGCTAAGCCGATCATCTGGATCATGGGTAATGGCCCGATAGAGGATCTTATCCTACCCGTCTTCCTGCTGATGACGGTGCTGATACCGATATGGCTTATCTCGGGCTTCTTCATTGAACTGGTCCTCACCGCCAATGGGCGCAACCGTGAGGTCTTCATCAACCAACTCCTCTCGCTTGCGGTCATCGCGCTTGGAGCCCTGATCGCCGTGCTCCTACAGGTGAAGTTGATCGCCTTCGTCGTCATCGTCATCCTCTCGGGGCTCATCGAGATCGCCTTCCTCTACGCCACCGGCCGCCGCCGCGCCCTCATCTGACGCTGCGTAGCAATCTTAGCTCGTAAAAACAGAGACAGCCCCCACAAGCGTATCCGCTCATGGAGGCTGTCATCGTATTCGTGCCGACTGCCAATCGCTCTCCTCTTCCAACTCACGCACCTCGTGTGGGGTGCGACGCAAGTTATCAACATCGGATACAGTCATATGACGGTTTCAATTCACGCACCCCGTGTGGGGTGCGACCTAGCAACCGTGCTGGTCTATTCTGTATTCAAGATGTTTCAATTCCCGCACCCCGTGTGGGGTGCGACTCCCATCTGCTCCGTCTTCATGTCGATCACCGCCTGGTTTCAATTCACGCACCCCGTGTGGGGTGCGACTCAATCTTATCAATATCACCAGGACGAGATAGAGTTTCAATTCACGCACCCCGTGTGGGGTGCGACCACAGCGACCCTCCAGCAGATTGTATAAGGTAATGTTTCAATTCACGCACCCCATGTGGGGTGCGACGGGATAATAGAGATTTACAGCATCGTTACATTGTTGTTTCAATTCACGCACCCCATGTGGGGTGCGACTTGCGTGTCTCGTACTGCGCTAAATACTGGATGGTTTCAATTCACGCACCCCATGTGGGGTGCGACACTGATCGATGTGATCGCTACGATCAGCTCTAACCTGTTTCAATTCACGCACCCCATGTGGGGTGCGACATTTTACTTCGGCTAAGACCTCTACACAGTATGGTTTTCAATTCACGCACCCCATGTGGGGTGCGACTTGCTGGCGATGGTTGCCTCGTTGGTGCCTCGTGGTTTCAATTCACGCACCCCATGTGGGGTGCGACTTCTCCCTATACCCTCGGTTCACCCATGTAACCGTTTCAATTCACGCACCCCATGTGGGGTGCGACTATTTTACTTCGGCTAAGACCTCTACACAGTACGGTTTCAATTCACGCACCCCATGTGGGGTGCGACATGGACGCAACTACACTACAGCAGGCGAGACCAGTTTCAATTCACGCACCCCGTGTGGGGTGTGGGCTTAGACGAGCTCGACGATCTCGACACCCTGGAGTCCGTTGCGATTGATCTGGACGGTGTAGTCGGAGAAGTCGCGTGCGGGGCCTGTGAACCCCTCTCGCCGTGCTACGGTGACACGGTCAAAGAGCTTGTGCGCAGGCGCATTGCCTAGAGGCGAGTCGTGCTTGAAGACAATCAACTTCTGCAGGCTCATGAGTCCACGGGCTGCTGAGTGATCTAGGTCAAACATCTTCTGGAGTGCCTCCCAGAAGAGGTTCAAGTCATCCTCCGTGAAGCCTGTATCCTCAGCAAAGTGTGGCGTCACGAAGCCATACATCTTATATAGTCCGTAAGGCACAGTAGCTTTGCGCCCCATAGTGCGGTTGCCACCCTTGTCGTCAGCCTCTTCGTTGGCCTTTTGCTCCTTAGCATCTGTGGCAGCCATACGTGTGATGGTATGCTCGTGGGGGAAGATCGGATCAATGGAGCGTGCGAAGGTTAGCTGAATGGGACCACGCACCTGACCAGCATTATTGCCTGTGGAGAGGACAGCGCCGAAAGCGCGTATGTCGTAATACTTCTGACACATGAGGGCACGAGCCTTGTCACGGTCTGAGGCGTTTTTCGTCTTAGCATCCTTGCCTGTAGCCTCTTCGACAGCCTCATTGATGGAGTCATTGAGGACGGAGTTCTCTCTGACGAAGATACCTTGGTCAGTCGCCATCTGTATGTAGTTGCGCACCTTGCGCTTGATACACACATCAGTGACGAGTCCCTCGCCAGTCTCAGGGTCTACGCGGGGCAGGTTGCCACCATCAGGGTCTCCATTGGGGTTGCCATCCTTGACGTCAAAGAGCAGGATGAAGTCATATCTATTCTGTAACATGATTATATGGATTATTGTTCTGTTTCTTCTGTTGGGTTGGTTGTCTCTTCCTTCCTATAGGTATCAACTTTCTGATGATAGTAGCCTACAGCGAAGAGGCTCTGCTCATCTAGCGAGAAGGTAGCGGGGAATGTGGGCGCCTCAGCTGGGATCAAGGCGAAGATCTCTCCGAGGAGCTTCTCAAGATTTACCGCTAGTCCAGGCTTCTCCTTGCGTAGCTTGCTCAGGTGGTGGTTGGATAGTGCGATGAGTCGTCCCATCACCATGTTAGGGCGAGTGGAGGCGCTAGCGTAAAAGCGATCTCGTATGGTCGCATTGACCCCTTTGCCTAGTGAAGCCTGCTGGATCTGCTCGAGGACGGCAAAGAGGCGTCCGGCGAGGTAGGCGATGTTGTCGTTTTGCTTGTCTAAAGCCATATCTAGTTCTTTTAGATGTTTATATACTCTTGCTTTGCGATTGATGCAGCCCTTGAGGATGGCTACACATAGATCAAATCTTTTCTTGTATCCTTTCTTTTCTTTGTTGGACTTTTGTCGGAGTATTTGAGGAATCCTACTAATACATGCTTGCTGTAGTGTGAGTGGGTAGGGGGTGCCATTGAGGATACTCTCGACGATGCTCTGTATCAAGTTGAGTTGAAATTTCTTAGAGCTGGGCGCCGTGGAGACTGTAGAAACAGTGGACACTATATTATATAGAGAGCGTAGGGGAGGGTTCTCCTCATCTACGAAGCCATCCCAGCTGATGATGTTCATATCGACGAGATGCTGGTAGACCCTGTCGAAGATCTCCGATACAGTCCCCTGCTGCCAATACTTGACGGAGATGCGTGCACCTTCATTGAGGGTTAGTCCAAGGATGTAAAACTGTCTTGTGTCGTCCCAATGCTCTCCGTGACCACGGTTGCCACGGATAGCTTTGAACTGCTCGAGTACTTTGTAGGTGTACTGCGTTGGGTCTGGGGCTTTCTTTTTACTCTTACTTTTTCGCTTAGGCTGCTCGTCGTCTGGGTCAGACTGCTCCTGAGTGTCATCATTCTTTATACCTTCAAAGGTTACGGTGCGAAAAGTCTCGTTGATACTAGGATTGTCAAGATCCGAATTCCAAAAGACGTAGATCAGACTTCCAAGAGAATAGCGTGTCTGTTGGTTACTTAGTAAGTTGTTGAGAGCCGTGGTATGAGTAAAAGAAGCATACGTTGATACAAAGGCATTGGATCCTTGTTTCTTGCCATAAGACTGAGACGACGGGTCATTAAAACTAATAAGAGTAGTCCCTGGTTTAGCATTTGGCATCTTTATACGAGGATGGATTCTTGCAATTGGAAGTCTTTCTCCTGTAATCAAGCATCGTCCTTCAATCTTGCTCGCTAGAGTCTTTTGAGCGGCATAGTCGTACGCATCCTCTTGTGTAGCTAGAAGCTCTGTGTCACCTTGTAGCTGGAAGGTCATCCAGTCTTCCTCAAAAACGCGCTCGGTGTGAGCATCCTCGGGCAGAGGAGTCTCGGCGCCACGATAGTGTTCGTAAAAGCGACAGACCGCCTTAAAGCAAGCATTGTCTGGGTACAAGTTTGCAACTTCGGATATGGCTCGCTTGAAGTCTTCAAACTGATTCATACAGAGAGATACACCCTCCGTACTTTCTTCATACCCTAGGATATACTTGCGATTGTCCCAAAAGGGTTGTGCAGGTGGACGTTGTCCACTGCGCTTTTCTGCAATTGGGACAAGATACTCCCGCCCCATATTATCGTTTGGGTCTTTGAGGTTTTTCAGTCGAACGAAGGAGCCATCTTCGCGAATGACGATGACCCAGCCAATGGGCTTGACCTCTTGTCCCAAGGGAGCGATGCGATCCATCTTGCGCATCGCCTCGTAGTAGTTGTATAGTGCTTGTAAGATCATCTCAGTATCTCATTACTATCCATCGGGGGGACGAGGATGACACCCTCGGTCATCTGCGCATGATAAAACATAGCTGGGGGATTCTTCCTATCCCGCTCGAAGTCCATGTCGTAGAGCATGATGCTCAGGTCGCGACTCTCAGGAATAGGCTTGGGCTCTAGTGATGTCTCTCCATGCTCTAGGTCCACATACTCAAAGACGCAGGTGAACTCACGGCACCCTAGGTAAGGCATCGTGAAGCACTGCCCAGCTTTGGCTCTGCGCTCGAATATCTTTTGGTATTTCCTTGGGTTCTCCGCTTTGCGCTCGGCTTCGCTGTACTCCTCGTTGTAGTGCTTCTGACAACTAGCTGAGCGACTTCTTACGGGGATGTAGACCATCTTGGCATAGATCCGATAGTCTACATCACGTAAGATGTAGGAGGCGCGCTGTCTGCGATCCTCTGAAACGTTGATGCCAGTACTTCCTTTGCTCATGATAGAGGCCACCTCGTTTCGCTTGATGGTAAACCGCTTGATCGGGGCTAGCACCTCTATCTTCGTGATCTCCCAGCGTATGGCGGGCTTCCAGTAGATTGCCTGAAAGATGGCTCGCGCTGCACTAGGCGTGATCACATCATAGCTGACACGCTCCACCTTCATCTCGGGGCGTGTGAAGCAAGCGAAAGGGCCACGCACACGCAGGCAGTACTCCTTATCTATGTACTCTTCCATATCTGTTTATGCTGTCATGAATGTTGATGTCTGATCGATTATCTGTATCCCAGTCTCCGTGCTGTAGAGCTTATCATCGGTCAAATAAGCGATGCCGCCCTCGCTAACTGAGATGCTTCCCTCCAAAGTTAAACAATCTTTTCGTTTTAGACCAACGGTAAGACGATTCATTTGTCGGTACTCCTGTCGTGTCAGCGGAATGTTGCTTTGGAGCTTCTTGATGATCGCTTTTCCCGCATCGCCATAGGGTATAACGATCGGGGTATCCTGATTCTCAATGTATCTAAAGTTCTCGCTCGCTGTCTCGTAGTCAAAGCGTAGCCCCTCACATCGATCCTCCCCCTCATCCCAAAGCAGTTTGGAAACCTCCTTATCTTTTTTGTTGTCGAAGCAGTCGACATCATTATAGAACGCCTGGTAGTAACGCTCGATCTCGGCTCTCTGTGGAGCTCCCTGCTCAGTCAGCCGATCAAGCAGATCCTCCAGGGCACCTTGCGCCCAGCTCATCTCACCCGGGATGTCCGTCCCATCAGTAAGGCGAAAAATGTAGACCTCGCCAGGCTCTGCCATATGCCCCTCACGGTTGCACCGACCAGCGGCCTGCATGACCGAGTCTAGACCCGCCATCGCTCGGTAGACCACGGGGAAGTCTAGGTCTACACCAGCCTCGACCAACGGTGTACTGACGACACGCACCGGCTCTCCAGCCTTCAGGCGATGGCGTATCTCCTCTATGCGCTTCTGAATGTGCGCCGAGCACATCCTTCGTGAGAGATGTATCAGCCCCTCGCTTGCCTTCTCTTGAGCTTGCAGAGCGGTATAGAGACGAGCCGCGTCGTTGCGACTATTCACAATACAGAGGAAGCTCTCGTGCTGTGCCAACCGCTCGGCTAGCTCCTCCGTTGAGAACCGAAGTGGGTCCCAATGGTAGCGAACCTTGTCAAAGGGTGCGAAGCGCTCAGCATCATAAGGTACAACCTCCTGAATGCGCTCCTTGAGGAAGAAAAACTCATGGCCGATCCGCTTACTGTCTGCTAGGATGTTTTTGTCAAAGACTGGTAGCGTGGCGGTACAGAAGAGAGGCTCCACACGAAAGGCGTAGTGTAGACTCTCCACCACACGCAGGATCGGGTTGAGTAGTCGAGGGGGAAACATCTGCACCTCGTCAAAGACAACGACCGAGTTACAAATGTTGTGTAGCTTGCGACAGCGACTCACACGATGGGCGTAGAGCGACTCGAAGAACTGCACGTTGGTCGTCACCACGAGCGGCACATCCCAGTTTTCCGTCATGAGCTTGGTGTACTCCAGAGCTTCGTCAGATCGCTCCTTGGCATCTACATCAGAGTGATGCTCCAGCACTTGATCCCCCCCAAAGATGTCCCTAAAGGTTTGCGCCGTCTGGGTGATGATCGAGGTGTAGGGGATGACATAGATGATGCGCTCACACCCCTGCGCTATGGCATGCTCCAGAGCCCACATCATCGAGGAAACCGTCTTGCCGGCACCTGTGGGGAGCGTGAGCGAGTAGATCTTTCGCTGAGCCGTGCGCCCATGGTTGCGACACTGGTCGAGGAAGGCTGCTCGCGCCTCATTGATCCGCCCCTCACGGTTGAAGTGCGAAACATATTCCTCTAGCTGAGCGCGCATTTGCTCTAGCGAAGCCTTGGCACTCTGACGAACAAGGCTCTTGTCGGGAGACATAAACCGCTCCGTGTCAAGGAAGTCTGCGTCTACTAAACAGGAGAAAAGCATTCGAACCAGTAGCTGGTAGTTCTTTTCGTCTAGCTCATCCCATATCGTAGTAACCTTGTCTAGAGAGGCTTTGTGAAGCAGCTCTTCAAGCTGATTCGCCTCAGGTCGAAGACCCTTGACCAAGTTCGCTACTGCTCTCTTAGTATCACTAGAACTGACAACTTGCCCTCGCCACTCGGAGTCATTGTAGAGACCTCGGTGGTGAGCCCCGATGCAGAGCGAGAGGATCTTGAGAAGTTGCTGACTACCGCCTGCTTGCTTTAAGTCGTAGGCGTAGCGTGCTCCTGCGGGGCTGTGTGGGGTGCGCCACCCGTTGAGCGTTGGGTCTAGACCTGACTGTTGACGAATGTAGCGCTGGAAGCCCTCCTGGTACTTACCCAAGTCGTGCAGGAGCCCCAGCAGGTAACCGATCTCGCCAAGCTCTGGGTAATCGGTGATGCGCTCAGCGTAGCTCTGCGCCAGCTCCGCCACGCCGTGTAGATGGTCTAGTAGAGGCTGCGTCTTGTAGGAGCCATCCTCTAGAGCCCTTACGTGGGCTATCTGCTCTGTGTTGCTCATAGGGTTGGTTGTTCTTTACTTGTATTGCTTTGATACAACGGACGCACAGATCGTGCGTCCCTACAAAGGGCTACACGTCTGTGCGTCCGTTTCTGCTGCAACACTTAATAGTCGTCAATCTTTATCTTGGAGGGCTCAGTCTTCTTGCTCATAATAATACGAGTAGTCGATCCCCTTCATAAAAGTCTCTCTATCGTTTACCTTATCCGTAAGTGCAGCGTGTAGTAGACATCGCAAGCTTGTGGCATCTGCCACACTGGCTCTCATAGCTTCGAGATAGGTATACTTATCCACTTGGCTCCAGTCCACACACAGCCCAAGTTGCTTCTTGAGCATTAAGTCAAGCCAAATACGTGTGGCACGCCCATTACCTTCCCTAAAAGGGTGAGCGATATTCATCTCCACATACTTATCAATAATCTGCTCCCATGTCTGCTCTGGCATTCTCTCTATACTAGTGAGGGTGTTAGGTAGGTACTGAGCCATGGCAAACTGAAAGCCTCCTTTGGCGATATTGACTTGCCTGATTTGTCCTGCAAAGTCGTAAAGTCCACCAAATAGATAGGCATGTATCTGTTGCAGTCCTTGCACCGTACCCACTTCGATACTGTCTAAGAGGTCGCTTTCAAAAAGGGTATACGCTTTGGAGCGACTGCGCCCATCAATAGTCTCTTCTCCTCCCACAAACCACTGCACGAAACGCATAGCCCGATCATTGGGAAAGTTCTGTGCGAGAGCCACGACTCCTTTGTCATCAAGGGTGTCCGTTAGGCGCTTCTTCCCATCAGGAGCGAGGAGTTTCAACTGGTTAGTGGCACTAACCACTTCACTTTCCTCCCTTTTGAGTTTCGTCTTTAGATACTTCCAGTAGTTTCTGTTTTTGTTGTAATCGTCTTGGTCGTTGAGCACTCCTATGATGTCCAACACAGAGAACCACCACTTAGACTCAGTATCGTCCCAAACGGCTCGCACCTCTCGGTCATTGAAAAATCGTATCGAGATCTTGCTCATACGCTACGTGTGAGTTTGCTAGGCATCTATGGCATACGCTACCAAGGCGGGGCTAGTGCTTGCCGACCTTGGTGAGGAGGTTGCCCACCTCGCTGGCGGAGACCTCCTTGATGCCACCGAGAGCGGAGAGGATGCCCGTCGCCTCGTAGGGGAGGAAGAGCGTCTTGTCGGAGCTGTTGCGGCCGATCTTCTCGAGCGTGTCTAGATAGCGCATAGCTATGAGGTACTGCGTAGGATTGCTGCCCGTGCTGGCGACTGCGGAGGTGATGCGCTCGATGGCCTCTGCCTCAGCCTCTGCACGAAGGATGGTAGCACGAGCGTCAGCCTCAGCAGCAAGAATCTGCGCTTTCTTCTCACCCTCGGCATGGTTGACCGACTCAGTCATACGACCCTCAGACTCACGGATCATAGCTTCCTTCTGACCCTCAGCGGTGAGTACCTGAGCACGCTTATCACGCTCGGCACGCATCTGCTTTTCCATCGCATCGCGTATGTCTCGGGGCGGGTTGATGTCTTGTAGCTCCACGCGGTTCACCTTGACACCCCACTTATTCGTCGCCTCGTCGAGGATGTCGCGTAGCTTGCTATTGATCGTGTCACGGCTGGTGAGCGTCTCGTCGAGATCCATCTCACCGATCACGTTACGCAGCGAAGTCTGCGTGAGCATCTCGATAGCTACGGGGAGGTTGGAAATCTCGTAGACCGCTTTGAGCGGCTCGACGATCTGGAAGTAAAGAACCGCATTGATCTCAGTCACAACGTTGTCACGGGTGATGACGCTCTGACGGGCGAAGTCGTAGACATTCTCTCGTAGGTCGATGCGGTCAGTATTGATAAAGCGTACGAGCGTGCCCCCCTTGCTGGATGAAGCTGTGATACGCCAAACCATAGGGCGTGGCTTATCAATGAAAGGAATGATCAAGTTGATACCCGAGGGGAGCGTCTTGAGATAGCGCCCGAGACGCTCGACGATCATTGTCTCAGACTGCTGGACGATAACCAGACCCTTGGCGATGATGTAGATGACTAGGAGGACGAGTACGCCCAGTACGATGAGGGATGCTTCCATATATGTGTAATGTTTGGGGTTGTTATTCTGCTGATTGTGTGATCGGCTCGACGATCATGACGATGCTATCGTTGCTGACGATGCGGACCATCTCGCCACGTGGGATGACCATGTCGGGTGCAACCGTGCGGGCGCGCCAGTTGTCCCCGTCCACAGCGATGCGACCCGTCTCTCGACTAGCGTCTATGCACTCGGTGACACGAGCCGTGCGCCCGTAGAGCGCCTCTATGCCCGTGCGAGCGGTCTCTTTGTTGCGATTGAGGCGACGAACCATAGGGCGCAGGAGCAAAAGGGCAAGGATCGACCCAATGCAAAAGGTAATCACCTGCCAAGTGATCGAGGCGCCGAGGGCTGCGGGCAGGATTGCCAGCAAAGCTCCTATGCCAAAGCAGGCGACGACGAAGCCGGGCGTGAGTAGCTCAACGAGTAGGAGCAGTAGCCCAGCGATGAGCCAGAAGTAGATGGGAGAGTCAAGCATAGCTTTAGTTGTGGATTAGAGGAGAGCTTCAATATCCTTGGCTAAGTTCTTCGGGAGCTTAGCCGATCCGTAGCGGGTTATCTCGGTGCCGTCACGGGAGATGAGGAACTTGTTGAAGTTCCACTGTATCGGCTTGACTGGCAGGTCTGAGTCTTGGCTCGTCTCCTCCTTGAGGAGCTTGAAGAGCGGGTGGGTGTGGGGTCCGTTGACCTCTACCTTCTGCATGATGGGGAAGGTGACGCCGTAGTTGACCTGACAGAAGTTGCGTATCTCCTCGTCGGTGCCTGGGTCTTGCCCGCCAAATTGGTTGCAGGGGAAGCCGAGCAGGACGAGCCCCTTGTCGTGGTACTGCTTGTACAGCTCCTCGAGCCCAGCCAGTTGAGGCGTGTAGCCACACTTGCTAGCGGTATTGACGATGAGGAGCACTTTGCCGCGAAGGCTCGCTAAGTCTAGCGGCTCGCCTTGAGAGGTCAGGACGGTGAAGTCGTATATAGTTGCCATAGTATTCGTTGTTCTTTACACTATGACAAAGATACACTTTAGCCGAGAGAATTGCAACAGTCTTCAATGGGGATGTCTGCCGAATACTAAACATCAGTAAGCGAACATTGCAACACTATCGGGACTCGTCCGTGCTGCCCTTTATCCAAATCGGACATAAGTGCTATTACAAGCGAGAGGATGTGGAAGCTCTCCTCGCTAACTCTAACACTCGTAAAGGTTAACGACTATGGAGTACGAAACTATCAATAAAGAAACACCAGAGATGAAGCAACTCATCTCTGGCATTAAAGGTTTGACGAATCAAGTGAGAAATATCGCTCAAACTCATCGTCCTCTTTTTGAAGGTGAAATCTACCTCACAGGACGGGAGGTTTGCGAGAGACTGTTCCTTTCCCCTCGCACCCTGCAAGACTATCGGGATAAGGGCATTATCCCTTACACCCAAATCGCAGGGAAAATCCTCTATCGGCTCTCAGACATAAACAGAATACTGGGTGAGAACTATAGGAAGCGTGTTAACTTGTAATCGCCACGATTCTTTTATATTTAATCGAGTAGGTCGGGAAACGAAAGTTTTCTGACCTACTTTCGGTATGACGTATCCGTCATACAAAGCAAAAGTGGGTGTATCAGGAAAAGCTCCTTAATGTCGTGAGGTGAAAAGGAGATGTCAAATATTTACTTCCAGAAGATAACCGAATTAAGTTACGTAGGGGCGGATACAGATCTGCCCCCACACGAGTCTTAGTGAACTTCAAAACTGTGATATAGGAAGCTGGTTTCTGTCATAATAGTACCGAAATGGTAATGGTTAACTTTTTCAAAGGTACTAAAGATAGAGCCAGCTTCTTTCTTAGCCCAAAGTTAAGTCATCACACAGAATCTCGGATGAACCACATTTATTTTACTCCCGATACTCGCACGTCATGCGGATTTTTCTGTACCCTATATGGAGGTAGTTTTACCTATTCAGAGAAAAGAGGAGAGAAGCTCTCAGCCCCCCTCCTCATTTACACAATATATGACTGCTAGTCCTTATAGGATGTAAGGAATAGTCTCGTCATCAACCACAACAAAGATCTTCTCGCCCTCATAGCCGAACTTAGCCAAAGCGTAACTCTCGTAGAAGGATGTAGTACCCACAAGAGTTGTGCCATCAGATCGATAAACGGTCAGGTCGTGATGCTTGTCATCATTTACACGAATGGTCAGTCCTAATTGGTCTCGCTCTATCTGCACGTCAAGCGATTCTCTAGTCAAAGGTGCTGTAGTCCCTCTCGTTTGCTTGATGTCGCATAGTCCTGATGGGTGAAACGTATATACATCCCCAGTTGGAGAGGTGTAGCATAGAGGGGTGTAGTCAAGGTAGGTAAAGCCTGGCACCACTCCTAGTTCCTCTTTGTTAAACAAAAAACCAAAGGAGTATCCGATACCCTCAATCCATTGGTAAACTTCTAGAGAGGAGCGTGGCTTATCACTCTTTACAAGCACTCTCTCAAGAGTGTATACTATGCGGTTAGCTCCCAGCATATCTCGCGTACGAATATCGATCACTCGTAGGAGAAAGGGTTGCTTCCATCCCAAAGCTCCCTGTTCATAGTCCAAGGAGAGTCGTTCATCATTATCATATCCCGAGTAGACCCTCACAGTGTCACCGACCTTATAATTATAGTCAAAGAGGACTACTTCCGCAGGCTGCCCATCAACCTTATTAGGATCTCGGAAATTGCAACGTAGATAGATCTTCCCTTTGTCTAGATCTTCTCGAACATATAGATTCTCACGAAATTGGGATTTCCCTATATCAAAGTAGCTTTTCCCATCAACCTCTTTGATTTTGTCTAGTTTGAACGTTTCTGTCGAAGAATTAAAAGTTGCGTGCCTCTCCAAGGCGGTCGATGTATCATTGGGCACATCAACAATGTGCAGATCCCTTCTCAACAAATGCCACTTGGCTCCCGCCTGTATGGTCGGGATGGTTGGCTCTGTTTTGGAGACAGGCTTTGTCTCTTGAGCCGATATGTCCCCAAAGCTAGTAAGGAGGACGACTAGTGTAGCTGTGATTATATTGAAGAGTTTCATAGTTGTACTGTCTTGATTTGTTTATAGCCTATGAATCTTTTGTGTAGCGATGAGAGCTGTTCCATCGTAGTAGTGGAGGAGGTATTCCCCGCTAGGTAGTCCAGTAAGGTCTGCCGTCAGTATTTTCTCTCCTTGTGTAGATATGGTGTAATATGTCTTGCCACTTTCTGCTGAGGTGATTTTAATTACACCGTCTTGACGAGCGTCTGTAAGCTCTATAGAGAGTATTCCATCGGTGGGGTTAGGATAAAGCTTCATAGGCGATGCCTCAATAGTAGCTTTTTGTGGTAGTGATACTATCTTGCGATCTAAGAAGCCGTCTTTGGTAGCTTCTACCGATAGAGTTATATCTTTTAGGCTAGATCTTGAGGATAGCTCTAGTTCTTTGCCCGTTGCAATTTCTTTGCCGTCAGATGTTGACCAAATGTATTTAGCGGGTTCACCAATGTCATGTGCTATGAGTTTAGAATCTCCATCAACAATGGTCGCCTCCGCACTGAACATAGGTCTAATATCCTTACGAAGTATGTAAGTGTTTCCTCCGATACAGTCGCCAGTCTTAGCATCTAAAGCTTGCACTCTTACTGTAAACTCCTTTTGGTCTGTTTGCTTTTGTACCAAGAAGTTCGCTTTAAGCTGAAGATTCAATTGTCCCTTAGGTGCTAGGCGTATGCCGTCTATATGTGCGACCGAGTCTACTCGAATAAATTCTGTCGGTAACGAAGGAAGTCCCTTTTTAGTCCGATATGATTGATCGTAGCGGTATGATAGCTCGAATTGATCCTTTACCGTTTCATACTTTTGAATTCCATCATCATAGTTTATATGAAGGTTGATATCCTTAATCTTATCTCCGTGGTTGATGACAATAATGTCGTTAAGATCTATTCCTCCCAATCCGTTGTCGGATACATTAATAATGTGGACATTCTTTTGTGCAACATTGTTGTTGGCTTGGACATACTTGCGAAAGTCTCTGTGATCTACTAGATAGTAAGAATCTTGGATCTCTGTAATCTCTGCGAGCAAACAAGCGTGCATCTCTTTAGAAGTTTGATCAAGGATTAGTTCAGCTGGCAGAGTCCAAGGAATCTCTATAATGGTAGACCCTCCTGCTGGGATAGAGGGAATAGCGACTGATTCAATCTCACCACCTGAGACGACCTTCTTTCCATTGGAAATGGTTGTCTTCTCTTTCCCGTGGAAGGAATCCCACCCCTGCGTTGGACTAGAATATGACCAATAAAGTCTCACCATAGCTCGAGAGATAGAGGGTTGAACTCCTTTGTTATGTATGCGCAGATATACATAGCAACGATTACCCACGCTAAAGTTCGGGTTTTGATGCTCTTCTACCTTATCATTATTTTGGCGTACCCAAATGTCAGGACTCTCCCATTGTGGGGCATCAATGAAGTATGGTTCGACACCTTTGTCTTGTTTGACATCTCGAATGTATAGGTCTGTCATACGAAGTGTGTCGCAAATGCCGTATTCATTCATCGGTCCTAGTAGTGGGTTTGAATCATTTCCATCTTGTTCTTTGGGAATGAATATATCATAGAAAGGTCTACCTACTAATCCCCAACGATAGTAGCCATCACCATCCTCGTCATAAGCTTCAATCATAGAGTGCTTATAAATATGGCCAGGACGATGACTTTCAGTAAGCTTCCCTGATAGATAGTAAAGATCATTGATTGAAGGGACACAAATACGAGGGTCACTTGCATTCCGATGCTTCACTCTTACAAAGTAACTATAGCCACCATTTCCAAAGTTGTCTCCAAAGCTATTTTTAAAGCTCCAGTAAACTTTGCCACAGAGGGGATGGTCTGCAGGAATAGGATCCGTATCTGTAGGCCAATAGTTAAGTAATAGTCCAGGCTTTATTACTCCATAGCCGGACAGTAGCATTTCGTGTCCTGGTATACTTGCAATAAGCGGACCTTGATTAATCAGTGTATGCATCACCTCTTTGGCATCAAATCGAGCGAGTTGTAAAACATCCTCTACTTGATAAGTTACATCAGGATTCTCGGGCTTATTTTCACAAGGTTGATACTTTTTGTCAAAGGGGAACTCGTCTTCTGTAACAATGGGCTGTTTTAGATACTCTGCAACTAGAGGCATAGCTGTTGACCAAATGGGTCCACACTTATCTTTTCTCTTTTGAAGTTCTGTAGGGTCTGTACAACCCTCTTCCAAGGCTCCCGAACAAGCTATGATTTGCAATACTGAAACCTGTCTATCTACGTTTTCTCCGTAATAACGTTTGATATAGCTTTCCATAGCAGATGCAGTGGCTTGAGCCCAGCATGAATATGTGTCGTACTGTTCTCGACAAGAAGTATTCCAATTGATCCCGTGCCGATCACTCCAGTCAAAGTACTCTACATATGGATAAGTTGTTGTATCTAAAAACTCCATTTCATCAAAAGGAGTGGCCATCGGAGTATAAATGCCACCGCCATAATGCTCCAAACCATATGCATCAACTTCGTTCAAAAACGATAAGTTTTGACGGTTTTCTGCATAGGAGCGTAGAGACAGAGATGTCTGCTTGGCTACCCAAAGGATATTATGCTCCTTGTTATAAGCGTTGATACGATCAATTTGAGATTGGATGGCATCCTGTTTCAGAGTATAAAATCTACGAAGTTGATATATCTTGCTGATGTTGTTATTGTGGGAGGTAGCCGTATGTACCTTATCTAGGTTTACGACACACCCACTAGTTCTGAGCATAAGTTTCTTAGGATGTACTCCAAAAGCGAAGAGAGCCGTTTCAAAAGCCTTGTTTGAAAGCGAGATTGGTTTATTCAATTGGTTGAAGATAGCAATATCCCGGTATACAAGATATTGTTTGCCTGCTTGATCCTCAAAGAGGATGCTAAAGTAACCCTCCTTACTAGTAAAGGTTACTGAGAGATCTACTGCTAGAGCGTAGATTGGATGCGTTTGTTCCTCACTAGAGAAGGAGAACTCAGCTCCTTCTATTTCCTTTGTACTAGTCGAACCAGATCGAAGATCTCTCGTAGGAGATGCCTTGAGTGTGACAGTCTCTGCGCATAGGACTAGAGGATTGATACTCTCTTGCGCATTGATATGGTAGCCATATATGCCACTGAGTAGCGTTATGACAAGCGATAGGATTAAGGGTTGTTTCATAATACTATGTATTTATGCGGTTGCTTCCTACTCTGATAGGTTTTCGGATCCCCCTCCTGTTAGCCAGTTGGTCTGAGAATCGTTTTTGTCATCAAGGACGATTCTGCTCCTTGCGGTCTGTGTAGAGGACAACGTATGACCTGGTTTGAAGAACACGTTCTTCTATTTTCGAGCTATGGCTGCACTCTATATATCATCGTGCACTATGATATTTCGTATTTATTGAGCGGTTAGTAGCACTGTTCCATAGGAGAACCTGCCACTTTCAGGGACAAGAAGGAGTATCTTTTGCCCATGCTTTATCCCTTTCATTCGCATCAGCTCTTCCAACGCCACGTAAATGGCAGCAGAGCCAACGTTCCCGACAGATGGGAGGTTGACAAACCACTTCTCTTTCGTCAATGCAATACCACGAGATTTGAGTTCTTCATTCACTTGGTCGTAAAAGAGCATTGAGGAAAGATGTGGTAACACGTAATCAACCTCTTCTGGATTCAAGTTGTGTTTAGCGAGAACGGTTTCGATATGATCCACCCAATACTTGATGGCATGCTTTTTTAGCTGACGAATATCCTGCTTCCCTACAAGAACACCACGATCCTTGATTTCCTCTGGAGAGAATTCTTTCCAACTTTTTAGCCGTCCATTTGGTTCCAGCTCGGACGCCATAAACATACAGGTCGGCAACTCATTGGCATAAGATGTCATTTCCACCCACTCCACTTTAAGAGAGCAATCTCCCCCGGGGTGGTCTTGTAGCAATACAGCTCCAGCTCCATCTGACAACATAAACCTCATGAAATCCTTCTCAAAAGCCATATAAGGATCTTTATCTGGATTGTCGTGTGTCGCCTCATACTCGGGATCGTAAAACTTGGAGACCAATGCGGGAGATGTCAGCTCGGAAGCTACACAAACAGCATTGTCGTGCAACCCTGCGAGGATATTGCTATAGCAAATCTTCAGAGCTTGTAATGAGGTCAGACATACACCAGCAGAAGAAAATATCTCCATCGGGAAGTTACCCAACTCACCATGTACCATAGAGGCGTGCGATGGGAGCAACTGATCTGGAGTACTTGTGCCACAAGCTAAGAGAGTGATGTCACTTGGGACAGCATTTTCTTCAAACAGTCCCAATACCGCTTCTTTTGCAAGTTGAGCATTAGAATGAGTGATCTTATGCTCTTATACCATTTTGTTTGAGGACAATAGACCGAACCCTCGACGGTTTTCCACCAATGAGACCGATATAATCCTCTATCTCCTCGTTGGATACAGGCTTATTAGGCAAAAAGACCGCAACCTTATTGATGTATACATTCCTCATAAGCGTATAGAATTATATAGCAGTAAGTATTTCTTTTTCAACTCGTCAATATCCAACTCATTCCCTGTTATGGAGTGGATAAACGAATCTCCATAATATAAAGATCGAAACATAGATACGACCAGAAGCGGGTCAATGCTTTGATTCAGCTCCCTAGCAGAGAGACCTTTCTCGTAATATGTTAGCCACAATTGTGTTATTTCTTGATCCAAAGCTTTGCATCTATCATTAAAACCTTCGTAATGAAATTTGGCAGAGGATAGTAGGTTGATATACTCCGTGGAGTTCGCATCTATAAGGGTGTTCCTTACAGAATTCATCCGCTCTTTCGTGAGATTTAATTCGTTCATAATAAAGCTAAGGAATGGCTTCTCATTTGATGCAAGCTCCTCTCTCTTTAAGGAGTTAGATAGAAGTTCAAAGACGAACTTGTCAATGACCGCTCTGTATAATCCTTCTTTGTTCTTTACCTTATAGTATATAGCTCCTCTAGACAATCCGATTATTTCTTCCAAATCCGCCGTAGTGACATCCGCATACTCCTTCACCAAAAAGAGTTTGAATGCCCCTACGAGTATTTGATTCCTACGTTCTTCACTTTTGCTCATCATTGCTTAGTACTACTGTAATAATATTCTTTCTGAGTGCCAAGTTAGACATAAAAAATCAAACCACCAAATTTTGGGCGAATTTTCTTTTTCCGCACATTCCACCCCCACCCTAATATTCGTGTAAAAGGGCTCTTCATGTAGGCTCTAGTTCGTTTTTCTCTTGATCAACTTATCCATATCCCTTGCAATCTTTTGGTCGGTGACTTGGGCGTAGATTTGCGTGCTGGCAATAGACGAATGCCCCATCAT
>NZ_CAMYEZ010000024.1 GCF_947254915.1 uncultured Porphyromonas sp.
CTCCCTGCCCTGCTCGCAGTGTCGTCAGATACCTTTGCCACACCATCGGTGAGGGTACGCCGTGGCAGACCACATCGACCGTTGTCAAGTTGTCGTAGGCACGCCCGAGGTAGTGTACCAGCCCTTTGATCTGACAGGGAGTCCCAGTGAAGAGGACGGGTCGTCCCTCTTTGAGAAACAGCTCCGCCCGCTGATAGTTATCGCCTATACGGCTCTGCAGGTACTTACTACCCCGAAAGGGTGCCAGCCCCTCAACCGTCTCCGTATAGTCGTGACAGACGCCCCAAGTCTCATCAAATCGCGCCCCAAAGACCACGCCCCCACGACTTAGCGTTTCCTCAGCAAGTAGCGTAAAGAGTCCTCCCGACGAACTCGCCTCGCGGAGCCCTTCGTCGGTAGCACATGCGGCATAGACAGCCAGTGGCTCACGAGGTGCGCCCAGCTGCATAAAGGGGCAGACCCGCTCACACTTATGACACTCGATGCAACGCTCCAGATCGACGACTGGATAGCCAAAGCCCTCCTCGTCACGCTCCAGTCGTATGCACTCCTTGGGGCACACCTGTCGGCACGCTTCGCAGCCACAGCAACGCCGCTTGTCCTCTATCTGTATCATCGTGTCTCAGTCTCTAGTGCACCACAAAGTTAACCATTCGCTTGGTAACAATCACAAAAACAGACGTGACGCATAAGGCTGACCATTATGAGTCTCCGATGAGGAGCTAGAACTCTTACAGCATCGTGTCTTGGTAGTAGTCGAGCGCCTCGGTGATGTCAAGAGGTGCGTTTTGTAGTTCGTGGACCTCACCGATGGCCGAGAGGGCGACGGTGGTGATGCGCTGGGCATCGCTATTCTTCTTGTCGTGGAGCATTAGCTCCCTGAGCGCATCGTAGTCTCGGCAGGTGATGGAGAGCGGACGGTACATCTCCTGCACTACGGCGAGCAACTGGTGTAGCACCTCCTTGGGGAAGCCCAGCTTGACATGCGAGAGATATAGCTCGGGCACGAGTCCTAGAGCGACCGCCTCGCCATGCAGCAAAGGCGTGTCGCTGTGCTGATGGCTCCACGCCTCAAAGGCATGTCCGAAGGTGTGCCCCAGGTTAAGCTGGTGACGCAGCCCCTGGTCTAGACGATCCTGAGCCACGATGTTGAGCTTGAACTGCACCGCCTCACGAATGAGCGGGGTGAGTTGTTCTAGGGAGAGCGGTTGCTCGGGCAGTACCTGCAGTAGCCGGCGCCACAGGTCGGGACCAACGAGCAGACCATACTTGATCAGCTCGCCACAGCCTGAGCGTAGCTCCTCCTCTGGGAGGCTCTCCAGCCAAGCTGTGTCGCAGAGCGTCAGCGTGGCAGCTTCATCGGCAAAAGCTCCGAGGAGGTTCTTGACACCCGCAAAGTTGACCCCGCATTTGCCCCCCACAGCAGCGTCTGCCATGGCGAGGAGCGTCGTGGGGAGTAGGACGAGCGAGATGCCCCGCATATAGATCTGAGCGAGGAAGCCAACGGCATCGCTCACGGCTCCACCGCCTAGCGCGATGAGTGTAGCTCCACGCGTGGCACCCTGCTCTAGGAGCCAGCGTGCCATCTCAGTGATGCCCTCGAGGCTCTTCGCCTCCTCAGGGTCATTGATCAGATAGCGGGGTAGCTCCGTTAGTTCGGGATAGTTTTTCGCTATAAGCTCTTGGCTCAGATGCCACACCTGCTCATCTGCCAGTAGGTAGTAGCTCTCGGGCTTACCTTGGCGGAGCAACTCCCGCAGGTAGTCGCCCATTAGATTGCCCACGAGCACCCTTGACTGGGTGGAGATGAAGGCTAGGGGTGGCATCTGGTCTAGCTATTTGGGCTAGCTGCTAAATCAGCGAGACGATATGGTCGATGGCTGCTTGGAGCCCCTCAGGGTTGCGTCCACCAGCCGTTGCAAAGTGTGGCTGACCACCGCCCCCGCCCTTGATGAGCGAGGCGACCTCCTTGATGAGCTTGCCTGCGTTGAGCCCCTTGTCGACAAGGTCTGGCGAGAGGATTACCGTGAGGGTGCACTTGCCCTCCTCGGCAGCACCGATGAGCGCTAGGTAAGAGCCCTGTAGTCGCTCACGGATGGTGCCAGCGACATCCTTAGAGACATCGCTACTCATGGACTTATTGACGGTGACAATGGTAGTCTCGCCACGCTTCATCTGATCGGCTAGAGCCTGCAGAGCTATTTGCTCCGCCTGAGCTTTGGTGTACTGCTCGATAGCCTTGCGCTGCTCGGCACTTTCGGCAATCAGTCGGTCTAGCGCCTTGAGCGGATCGGGCACATTGTTGAGTCGCTCGTTGAAGAGCTGCAACTGCTCCTCCAGATGGTGTACATACTCCTCCGCCTTGGGACCTGTGACCGCCTCGATACGTCTGATACCAGCGGCAATAGATCCCTCGCTGATAATCTTGAAAAAGCCTATCTGTCCCGTGCTAGCCACGTGGGTACCACCGCATAGCTCGACCGAGTCGCCATACTTGATGACACGAACCTCGTCGCCATACTTCTCGCCAAAGAGTGCCATCGCACCCATCTCCTTAGCCTGAGCAATCGGTACATTGCGACGCTCGTCACGAGGTCTGTCGGCACGAATCTCCGCATTGACCAGACGCTCTACCTCAGCAATCTCTTCGGGAGTTACCTTCTTGAAGTGTGAGAAGTCAAAGCGTAGCAGGTCTGCCGAAACAAGCGAACCCTTTTGCTCTACATGGGAGCCAAGCACGGCTCTCAGAGCGTGGTGCATCAGGTGCGTTGCCGTATGGTTTGCCTCCGTGAGGTGACGTAGCTCAGCCCCTACACGAGCGATGAGCGGCTGCTTGGGATCTGCGGGGAGGGTGGAGAGGATATGGACGGTGAGGTTGTTCTCCCGCTTGGTGTCTAGGATCGGGTACTCGGTGCCGTCCTGAGCGATGAGCACGCCCTTGTCACCGACCTGACCACCCATCTCAGCGTAGAAGGGTGTCTCCGCCAGCACCACCTGATAGTAGCTGTGCTTCTTGTCAGCCACCTTGCGGTAGCGCAGGATATGCGTCTCTATCTGGAGCGTCTCGTAGCCTACGAAGGTGCTCTCGGAGGTCTCCTCGTCGAGGACTTCCCAGTCGGCTGCGTCGACAGCTGCAGCCTGACGGGCACGGCTCTTCTGCTCCTGCATGAGCTTGTCAAAAGCGACCTGATCAAGCGTCATACCACGCTCCGATAGGATCAACTCCGTGAGGTCTAGTGGAAAGCCGTAGGTGTCGTACAGGACGAAAGCGTCGGCACCCGATAGAACTTTCGCATCTTGGGGTAGCTCTTGAATTTTGCTTTCTAGGAGCTTGAGCCCCTGAGCGAGGGTGCGTAGGAAGCTTTCCTCCTCTTCTTTGATCACCGAAGCGATCAGTTCGCGCTGAGCCACGATCTCGGGGTAAGCACCACCCATCACCTCATTGAGCGTGGGGAGGAGCGTGTAGAGCATCGGCTCATCGGCATGGAGGAAGGTGTAGGCGTAGCGCACGGCACGACGTAGGATACGACGGATCACGTAGCCCGCCTTAGCGTTGCTCGGGAGCTGTCCGTCGGCAATGGCAAAAGCAATCGTACGGATGTGGTCAGCGACGACACGCATGGCTATGTCCACCTGCTCGTTCTGACCGTACTGCTCCCCGCTGAGCGTCTCGATGGCGCGTATCAGAGGGGTGAAGAGGTCGGTGTCGTAGTTGGACTTCTTACCCTGCATAGCCATACAGAGGCGCTCGAAGCCCATACCCGTATCGATCACCTTGTGAGGTAGGGGCTCTAGATGCCCGTCAGCCTTGCGGTCGTACTGCATGAAGACGAGGTTCCAGATCTCGATGACTAGCGGGTGATCCTTATTGACTAGGTCACGACCGCAGATCTCCTGACGCTCCTCCTCGCTACGCAGGTCAATGTGTATCTCGGAGCAGGGACCGCAGGGACCGGTGTCGCCCATCTCCCAGAAGTTGTCCTTGCGAGAGCCATCGATGATTCGATCCTCCGTGGTGTGCTGAAGCCAGTAACCGGCCGCCTCGTCGTCACGGCTCAACCCCTCCTCGGCACTACCGCCGAAGACGGTCACGTAGAGCCGATCCTTGGGCAGATGGAGGCGCTCCGTGAGGAAGGTCCAGGCGAACTCGATAGCCTCTTTCTTGAAGTAATCGCCAAAGGACCAGTTGCCCAGCATCTCAAACATGGTGTGGTGGTAGGTATCGCGTCCTACCTCCTCGAGGTCGTTGTGCTTACCGCTGACGCGAAGGCACTTTTGCGAGTCTGCTGCACGACGATACTGAGGCTCTTTATTGCCCAGGATGATATCCTTAAACTGGTTCATCCCGGCATTGGTAAACATAAGTGTGGGGTCGTCCTTGATCACCATCGGTGCCGAAGGGACTATGCGGTGTCCGTGTTCCTCAAAGAAGTCGAGGAAGGCTTGTCGTATATCGTGTGCTGTCATCATAATCTATAAAGCATGCTATGCCAATACTTAATACGCTACAAAGATACGAAATTAGAGGTTAGAAGTTAGAGATTAGAGAGCTATCAACAGGGCTGACGCTTTATAATCCGCTTCTCGTTGATGACTTGCAAGGAGTATAGGGCTAAATCTTCGCTACAGAGCGGTATAGAGCCACTTGATAGTTTTTTTACTTCTCCGCTGATTTCAATCTCTACCGAGGGAATCGAGAATCTCCAGTGAGCAAACAAAAATTCCCCACGGAACCGGGAAATAAAAGTTCGGAAGAATGAGATGAAACTTCGGAAGAAAGATTTCGAAGTTCCGAAGAATTTTTCGTTTCCTCGCTGGATAATCCAGAATATCTACGGATGAATTTCCCGATTTCCTCCACCTTTCAGATTTCTGCCATAGAGACGTAAATGCATTCGTCCGCTATAATGCGTCCGCCCCATCAAAGACGGGGGGGTAGCTACTCAAAGCGTAATAGATAGTGGTGGTCAGCGTCGTCGTCTTCAATGAGGCGCCAGGTGCCTGAGTAGTAGAGCGTGTGCGGGGGCTCGTCGTGATGCCATGAGGTTAGCTCAATGCCTCGCTCACGGTCGTGGTAGGTGAGTAGGACGGAGTGCAGGAGCTCCCCACGGTAAAGCAACTGTCGAAGCGCGATCCGTTCGCCTGGGTGTAGGATGATCTGTCGAGCCATCGGTCTGGTGCTACGCTTGCTAGGGGGCTACGAACTGACCTTAGCGAGCGATGATGCGGAGGTCATGTAGCCTGAAGTGTAGCGACTGCGTACCTAGATAGTCTGTCGGTAGGCTGTAGATGGCGATGGTGAGAGTGTCTTTTGCAGAGAAGTGCGGGACAGCGCGTTTGCGCTCTTTTTTCGGGGCACTCTCGGGGAGGCTATTTGCGAGGCTATCCGTCAGACCACTTAATATACTATCGGTTGGGATGGTAGGCTCTTCAGGTTCGCTTGGCTCTGCTGTACTCTCTGGCGCAGACTCTCCTAGGGTGAGCACGAAGACTCCTCCGATGGGCAACCTTGTTGACACACTCTCCATAGCTAAGGGCGGAGTCTTAGCGTCCAACTGCTTGGAGAGCGCTATGCACGGCATCTGTCCCTGCTCTGGTATGTGTGAGCCACTGATGAGTCCCTGTATCTCTATCTGATGTATGGTGTCGGGGAGGTGAGGTAGGTCTGCGAGAGCTACCTTCCAGAGGTAGCTGCTCTGTCTACTATTGATGCAGATAGGATAGGTGGACAGCGGAGTGACAGGATAGGAAAGCGTGTCGGGTAGTGGCGAGTAGAAGTTGCCCTCGTCACCCTCCAGGCCAATCTTGAAGAAGCCTGTCGTGCGCTCCAATATATCGACCTCTCGCTGTATACTAGCTGAGGACTGAGCGATGATCTTCTGAAGGAGCCTAGCCTTGGAGGCGGAGAGGTAGTAGATAGTGCTGTCTAGATCCTCCTGAGATACACCATGAGCCTGAAGTATGGAGACGTAGATCGAGTCTTGCTGGTCGGAGCTAAGGTAGAGTGTCTGACCTATCCCACGAGCTGAGTAGAGCTCGGTGAGTATTTGCTCCAGCTTATCATTCGGTATGCGTTGCCACGAGCGCTTCTTGCAGCCACTCCCGAGTAGGAGTAGCAGCACGCTCAGTAGCCCAAGCTTGAGCAAAGAGGTCTTAACACTGAAGGCTCGCATTATCGCTTACTTAGCTCGTTTACTCGTGTGGCGATGCTTGCCTCGGAGATAGATCCAAAGACGGTCAAGCGCACGTGTCGTGGTGCGTGGATAGCAGATGAGTAGCGCCAGCACGCCTACGGTGATGCAGCTGTCGGCAATGTTAAAGATGGGGCTGAAGAAGGTGTACGGCTCGCCACCACCTATCGGAAACCACTCGGGCAGTACCGTCGTGAAGAGGGGGAAGTAGAGCATATCAACCACATGTCCCTCAAGCCACGGGGCATAGCCTACCGCTCCTGCTGTCGTAGGGACAAACTGTGCCACCTGTCCGATGGAGGAGGTGAAGAGCTGTCCGTAGAAGAGGGAGTCAATGAGATTGCCGATGCCTCCTGCGAGCACGAGTCCTATGATAATGCAAAAGCCTAGCGAGTAGTGCCTGCACTGCCGAACGAAGCGGGTGAGCCAAACGCCTAGCCCAATCATCGCTACGATGCGGAAGGCGGTCAGGAGGAGCTTGCTCCCCAGTTCCACACCGTAGGCCATGCCACGGTTCTCTACAAAGTAGATGCGAAACCAGTCGAAGATGTGGTACTCCTGACCAACGTACATATGCGTCTTGATCCAAATCTTGACGACCTGATCAATGACGATGAGAAGCAGAATGAGCCCTGCGACAATCCAGTGGCGCTGGCTAGTTCGAGTCATATGAGGTGCGGGATGACTTTACTTACGCTTGTCGCGATTGAGCTTAGCCTCGATACTCTTCGTCGTATGAGGTACCGCACGGAGACGCTCCTTGGGAATAAGCTTGCCCGTGACGGAGCAGATCCCATAAGTGCCGTTTTGGATGCGTAGGAGAGCTGCCTCGAGCTTCTCGATGAAGTCCTGCAGACGCTGTGCCTGAGCATCATTCTCCAGACGAGCCTGAGTGATGGCGCCCTCGTCTAGATCCTTGTAGGTAGGCGTCGTGTCGCTGATGTCGTTAGCGTTGTCCGCACGGAGCATATTGAGATCTTCACGAGCCTGAGCGATCTTCTTCTCAATGAGGATGCGAAACTCCTCTAGCTCCTCGGGGTTATATCTTTTCTTGCCGCTGTCTTCCATACTGTTTGTGTATCTATTGGTGCGCTGTAGGCGAAGCTCTTTAGGGGGGAAAGCTTTTATCGCCTACAGGCGCCGTGGTTTATGTATTATACTTTGCTGATTTGTACCGCTATCGGGGTGCCGTCAAGGTCAATCTCCTCGGCATCGCTGAGCACCTCGGAGTAGTCGATTATGTCGGCCTGTACTTGCGTCTGGACGTACTCCTGATGAGTACGGAGCGCCTGTACAACCTCCTCGGGAGCCATCACGAGTAGCTCGATGTGATCGTTGACCTCGTAGCCAGACTGCTTGCGGAGGTTCTGTATGCGGTTGACAAACTCACGAGCCGTACCCTCTGCTATGAGCTCAGGAGTGAGCGTGATGTCTAGAGCCACCGTGTGACGACCCTCATTGGCGACCGTCCAGCCTGGGATATCCTGAGCAATGATCTGTACATCCCCGAGATCGACCACAATAGGCTGATCACCGATCGTCAGGGTGAGCTGACCCGTCTGCTCCAGCTCATTGATCTGCTCAGTAGAGAGCGCACTGATCTGAGCTGCCAGCGCTTTCATATTTTTGCCCACCTTAGGCCCTAGAGCCTTAAAGTCGGGCTTGACCGTGCGTACCCAGATTGAGTCTGAGGGATCAACAAAGCGAATGTCCTTCACGTTGACCTCGCTGAGCAATAGGTCGTGAACCTGCTCCATGTGGATCTTGTCGGCGGGGTCATTGACCGGTAGCATGATGGCGCTAAGCGGTTGACGCACCTTGATATTGACCTTGCGACGCAGGGAGAGGACTAGAGTTGAGTAGATCTGAGCCAGCTCCATGCTGCGCTCTAGGTCTAGGTCTATCTGCGCCTCGTTAGCTACGGGATAGTCGGAGAGGTGCACCGACGCAGACTCCTCGTGCAGGTCACGGTAGAGTCTATCTGCGTAGAAAGGTGCAATAGGCGCCATCAGCTGAGCCACTACCGAGAGACACTGGTAGAGCGTCTGGTAGGCACTCAGTTTGTCATCGGTCATAGAGCCCGCCCAGAAGCGCTTGCGCGAGAGACGCACATACCAGTTGCTCAAATGCTCTGTGACAAAGTTCTCGATGGCACGTCCCGCAGGCGTTGGGTCGTAGCTTGCCAGCTTGCCGTCCACCTCCTTGATGAGCGAGTTGAGACGCGAGAGGATCCAGCGATCTATCTCAGGACGATCCGCATAGGGAATCTGCGCCACGGCAGGATCGAAGCCGTCCAAGTTGCCATAGAGGGCGAAGAACTGGTAGGTGTTGTAGAGCGTGCCGAAGTATTTGCGGCTCACCTCCTCGACACCCTTCGGGTCAAAGCGAATGTTCTCCCACGGATTGGCATTGGTAATCATGTACCAGCGAAGGGGGTCTGAGCCATACTGCTGGATGACTCCAAAGGGATCGACCGCATTGCCTAGACGCTTGCTCATCTTGTTGCCATCCTTGTCGAGGACGAGCCCATTGACGAGGACATTTCTGAAGGCTATGCTCCCCTGCGTCATCGTAGCGATAGCATGGAGCGTAAAGAACCAACCACGCGTCTGATCCACGCCCTCAGCGATGAAGTCGGCGGGGAAAACCTTCCCACTCTCGACCTCCTCGCGATGCTCAAAGGGGTAGTGCACCTGCGCAAAAGGCATCGCACCCGAGTCAAACCATACATCGATCAGATCGCTCTCACGACGCATCGGACGCTTGCCATCCTGAGCCACGAGTGTGATCTCGTCAACATAGGGACGGTGCAGATCGATCTTGTCATAGTTCTCCTCGCTGTAGTCGCCAGGGGTAAAGCCTGCGAGCGGATTGGCCGACATGACACCAGCCTGCACTGCGCGCTCACACTCTTTGTAAAGCTCCTCGACAGAGCCGATGCAGATCTCCTCATCGCCATCCTCGGTACGCCAGATAGGGAGGGGGGTACCCCAGTAGCGACTACGAGAGAGGTTCCAGTCCTGGAGGTTCTCCAGCCACTTGCCGAAGCGTCCTACCCCGATGGCTGCGGGATGCCAGTCAATCGTCTCATTGAGGCGCATCATCTCCTCACGGCACGCCGTAGAGCGGATGAACCAGCTATCTAGCGGGTAGTAGAGGATAGGCTTGTCCGTACGCCAGCAGTGGGGATAGTTGTGCGTATGCTTCTCAACTCGGAAGACGCGGTTCTCGTGCTTGAGCATGACGCATATATCTACGTCTAGCGTCTCCTTGTCAGGTGTGTCCTTGGGATCGTAATCCTTCTTGACATAGCGCCCAGCGTAGGTGTCGTAGAGAGGTACATTGACCGACTCCTTGAGGAATTGATGATCTAGCGCCTCAATCTTGTAAAAGCGCCCTTTCAAGTCAACCATCGGACGCAGCTGCCCCTTGTTGTCTATCATTAGAAGAGGAGGAACGCCCGCCGCCTTGGCAACACGCTCATCGTCTGCTCCGAAGGTCGGTGCAATGTGTACGATACCAGTACCATCCTCGGTGCTAACATAGTCGCCAGGGATGACTCGGAAAGCTCCTTCGCCAGGATTGACCCACGGGATGAGCTGCTCGTAGTGAATACCGACGAGGTCGCTACCCTTGCAGGTTGAGAGGCGGTGCCAGGGAGCCTTCTTGTAGGTCTCCTTGTCCCACGTCTCAGGGAGCTCGCTCACCTCGCTCTCAGCGTCAAAGTAACTGCCGAGAAGCGTCGTGGCGAGTACCACCGTAATCGGCATAGCGCTGTAGGGGTTGAACGTCTCCACGGCGCAGTACTCGATCGATGGCCCCACGCAGAGAGCCGTATTCGACGGAAGCGTCCACGGAGTGGTGGTCCAAGCTAGGAAAAAGCTTTCACCACGCCCCCGAAGTGACTCAGGTGCATCAATGATGCGAAACTGTGCGGTACAGACCGTATCCTTGACATCACGATAGCACCCTGGCTGGTTCAGCTCGTGCGAGCTTAGTCCCGTGCCTGCGGCTGGGCTGTAGGGCTGTATGGATAGACCTTTGTATAGTAACCCTTTCTTGTATAGCTCCTTGAGAAGGTACCAGAGCGTCTCGATGTACTTATTCTTGTAGGTTACGTAGGGGTGCTCCATGTCGACCCAGTAACCCATCTGCTTGGTCAGCGACTCCCACTCGGCGGTGTACTTCATCACCTCCTTGCGGCAGGTCTGATTGTACTCAGCGACAGAGATGGTCTTACCGATCGCATCCTTGGTGATGCCGAGCTTCTTCTCAACACCCAGCTCTACAGGCAGACCGTGCGTATCCCAGCCCGCACGACGATCTACACGGTAGCCGTGCATCGTCTTGTAGCGGCAGATGATATCCTTGATAGAGCGCGCTATGACGTGGTGTATGCCAGGCATTCCGTTGGCCGAGGGAGGACCCTCGTAGAAGGTAAAAAGAGGAGCATCCTCACGCTGGTGTAGCGAGCGGTGGAAGAGCTGCTCTTGTTCCCACTGAGCTAGCATCTCCTGGTTGATCTGTGCGAAGTCGGCAGACTGGTATTCCTTAAACGGTTTCTTCATTGGAGCTTTCGTATAAGATATGCCCACAAAGATACAGAATATCGCTCAAATAGCTTATTAATCGTCCGTCAACTGCCAAACCGAAGTATTGATACAAAATGACCTCATCTACGTCTTAATGAAAGAAATCAAACAATTTCTCCGTAGAGATTTTTGATTATCCAGCGAAGGACGAACAAATTCTTCCGAACTTTCATTTCTTTCTTCCGAAGTTTCATTTCATTCTTCCGAAGTTTCATTCCGTCCCTCGGTGAAGAATTTTCAATTCCTTATGAACTATTATAAAAAAGCCCCGAGGGATTTGCATCTGGAGACTGCTGCAAAAGTCAATAGTCTCACAATCTTGCCAAGATTGTCCTGACTTTGCAGAAAGGATGAAGCGCAAGGCGCTGAAGGGAAGGTCTGAAGGGAGCACACCTCCGCATGTACCCGAAGCCAATCCCGAAAGCAACACAGCAATTCGCCTTTATGCAACAGTCTCATCTAGTTTCTACATGCTTGCGAGTCGTATAGCCGATGAAGAAGATCTTCCGAACAAATACAAAAAAGCCCCACGTCTGCTGAGCAGAGTGTGGGGCTTCGTATGATGGGAGCCGAGGGAAACTATTGACCAGTCCGCTGGCTCGCTATGCTGGTCGTGAGCGTACTAGATGCCTAGCTGCTTCTTGACCTGAGCCGTGATATCTACGGCAGAAGACCCAGAGTAGAGCATCATCGTAGACTCCATAACGTAGGTATAGCCACCTGCATCGCCTACCTTCTTGATGGCCTCTACGATCTTCTGCTGGATGGGTGCCATGAGCGTGCCTTGCTGCTTCTCCATGTCTTGCTGCATAGCCTGATAGGAGCGCTGGATGCGATTTTGCAGGTCAGTGAGCTCCTGCTCACGACTCTTGAGGAGCGCCTCGGAGAGACCCTCCTTGTCCTTCATATAGAGTTCGAGCTTCTTCTGATACTCGTCGTTCATCGTCTGCATCTCTGCGGTGTACTTCTTGTCCAGCTCTTGGAGACGATCCTGAGCAACCTTCATATCAGGCATTGCGGAGAGGAGCTCCTGTGAGTTGACGACTGCTATCTTCTGCTGAGCCGTAGCTACAATAGGGAGCAAGAGGAGGAGTAGGGATAGAAACAGATTCTTTGTCTTCATTGTTCTGTATTTAAGTTATTGATAATGCGTATGTATATGGTTAGCGCTTGCGTCCATAGCCTAGCTTCTCTAGGACTTGGTCGCTGATGTCGATAGATGGATTGGCAAAGACGATACCTGCCGTAGAGCGGTCAAGAACTAGCTGGAATCCGCTCTGCGAAGCGATCTCCTTGATTGCTTGCCATATCTCGTCTTGCAGAGGCTTGACCATCTTAGAGCGACGCTCAAAGAGCTCACCCTCGGGTCCGAAGTACTTGCCTTGTAGCTCGGTGGCCTGCTGCTCGGTCTTGACGATCTCCTCTTCGCGCTGACGCTTTTGCTCAGCAGTGAGGAAGACGAGGTCGCTCTGATACTTCTTATAGAGCGTCTCAGCCTTGTCTTGGAGCGTCTTGACTTCCTGCTGCCAACGCTTAGAGACGGTCTCAAGCTGCTCATTCATCATCTCATAGTTGGGGATGTTCTTGAGGATATACTGCATATCCACAAGGGCAAACTTCTGTGCTGATGCTCCCAGCGTAAGGGCTAGGAGGAGTGTGAGGAGATATAGATGCTTTCTCATAATATTGATGTTTAGAAGGTCCGTACTAGTGTGTATAGATGGCTTGGGGAGCTCTTTGTTTAAGGAGGTCAAGCAGTCTACTCACGTACTCAGGGAGTTAGAACTCCTGTCCCATGACGATGTGAATGTTGCTACCGCCACGCTGTGAGGAGCCATCGGGCTTGTCAAAGCCATAGCCCCAGTCAAGTCCGAGCATACCGAGGAAAGGTAGCGTGATACGGAAGCCGACACCGGCTGAGCGCTTGAGGTTGAAAGCGTTGAAACTACTAAGATCACGCCACGCATTACCTGCCTCGAGGAAGGCGACGCCCCATACGTTGTACTGCCCCTCAAAGAGAATGGGCACACGTAGCTCAGCCATCATACGCATATAGGCGTAAGCGTAGTCATAGTTGCCACCAGCGATCGATCCGTTGCTATATCCACGTAGCGGGATGGTCTCGTTGAGGAAGTTGCCTACGTAGCCACTCATGTTGTCACCACCCATGTAGTAGGTGCCGAAGGGTGAGCGCTTAAACGGTGTATAGTGACCGATGAAGCCCGCATCTAGACGGGTCATAAGGACTGGAGTATACTTCACCGTAACAGGATTCATAAGCGGTGTGAAGACCTTGCCAGAGAACTTCCACTTGTGGTACTCCACAAAGCGGTAGCGATCCTCCGACTTGAGATTGATGTTGGAGTAGTCAATGCCGTCCCAGAGGGAGTATGGAGGCGTAGCACTGACTGAAAGCGTAAAGGAGGAGCCACGACGGGTATAAATCGGGTTATCGATCGAGTTACGCGAGAGCGCTAGTGTGAGGCTTATATCGTTAGCGTGACCATTGTGAAAGCCTTGGAAGGTTTCGTAGACCCAGTCTCGGAGGTAGTAGTGGGTATAGTTGAGCGTAGCATTGACATTAAACCAGTTGTCTGGCCAGTTGAGTCGCTTACCGAAGCCGACCGTAGCTCCGAAGATGTGCATAGACTGGTTGGGGTTGTATGCGTTTTCCATCAGCGACTGCCTGTACCCACCATCGTAGCCATAGCCCCCGTAACCGCCATAGCCGTAACCGCCGTAGCCACCATAGCCTCCGTATCCGCCATAGTAGCCTGGGTAGTAGCCCATGCCCTGCGTACGGTTGTTATAGTAGCGGGTATCGATAGCGGTCTGCATGGAGTAGAAGAGCGATGCCGTAAAGAAGTTCGGACGCTTGCCACCAAACCAGGGGTCGGAGAATTGTATACTAAACGAGTGATAGTAGCGACCATTACTCATCGCATTCAAGGAGAGGGTCTGCCCATCGCCCTGCGGGATGAAACCACGGTACGCCTTCGGGTGGAAGAGGTTGTAGATCGAGAAGTTGGTAAAGTTGATACCCGCACGTCCGATGATACCGGCCTGAGACCAACCGAAGGAGAGCTCAAACTTGTCATTGTTCCTGCGTTGCAGCGAGTACTCTATATCCACAGTACCCTCCTGAGGGTTGGGGATTGGCGTGGGGAAGCTCTTCTCTGGATCAAAGTGCCCGAGCTGATTGAGCGTCATCCAGGAGTTCATCATATCCTCCTTGCTAAAGAGCTTGCCTGGCTTCGTATAGAGCTCACGACGGACCACCTCCTCGTAGATGTCATGGTTGCCTCGTATGATCACCTTGTCGATGGTAGCCTGCGGACCCTCAACGATGCGCAGGTCAAGCGATACGGAGTCGCCCTCAACGTAGGTCTCCACGGGATCTATGCCTGAGAAGATATATCCGTTGTTGTAGTAGAGGTTGGCGACAGCATCGTCCTCGACATAGAGACGCTTCGTAAGACGATCCTGATCATAGACGTCTCCGTGCTGCATACCGAGCATAGCCTCGAGGAGTGGCGTAGGGAACTTCGTATTGCCGACGAAGTTGATATCCTTGATGTAGTAGCGATGCCCCTCGGAGATGTTGATGAAGATGTCGATCTGCTTATCGTTCTTTGGATTGCGAGCGATGGAGTCTGAGAGAATCTCCGCATCACGGTAACCCGCCTTGTGGTAAGCATTTAGGATATTGCGCAGATCCTCCTGATAAGTGTCTTGGATAAACTTCTTGCTCTGGAAGAGCTCTAAGAGAGAGTTCCAGAGGTTGCCACGATTAAGGCGAAAGACTTCGTTCGTCTTCTTCATCGCCTTACGCAGATCGGTGTCGGAGAGCGCCTTATTTCCCGAGAAGTAGATGTTAGCTATCTTCGTTTTGTACTTCTTATCGACCGTGATGCCGAGCTTGACATACCCTTCACGAGATAGATCAGGCTGCTGATCAAAGGTAACCTCCATCTCGCTATAACCCTTCTCATTGTAATACTTCTGTATCAGTTGCTCTGTACGGTCGAGGACATTGGGAGAGAGCTGCATGCTCTCACGTAGACCCGTCTTGGCCTCTAGGTCTTCCTGCTCCGACTTCTTGATGTTGTGGTAAGTGACCGAGGCAATCCGAGGATGCTGCTCTAGCTGCACCTCTAGCCACACTTTGTCGCCCACATACTTAGTCACCAGTACACGCGCATTGGCAAAGGCTCCGTTGCGTGTAAACTGCTGTACCACAGCTGTCGTTGCTACACCTGGGATCTCTATCCGATCCCCTACCTTGAGACCCGTATAGCCTAGCAAGACCTCCTGGTCGTACCCTTGTGCACCAGTGATGGTCACGCCCGCAATGGTCTTGGTGACGGGGCGAGCGTAGTCAATCGTGGGGGCATAGATCGTGTCGGCTGGAGTGGTAGCAACTTGCGCGCTCGCTGTAGTTACCGCGAGGAGCGCTATAAGTGCGAAGAGTATATTGTGATATCGTTGCATTGTCATCATTAGGAGATCTGATGGGTCTGTGATGTATGGGTCTTTGTTTTACTGTGGCACCGTGCCGAAGCGTCGCTGGCGTAAGGCAAAGTCTGCAAGCGCCTTATCCAGCTCTGCCTCATCAAAGTCTGGCCATAATGTGTCTGTGAAGTACAGCTCTGTGTAAGCTGATTGGAGTAGGAGAAAGTTCGAGAGCCGCTGCTCTCCACCCGTCCGAATGAGCAGGTCAGGCATCGGCATACCACTAGTGTAGAGATAGTCATTGATCAGATCGGGGCGTGACAGGTCGTCATTGCTGAGATGTCCCGACTGCACATCCGCAACGATATGCTGTATCGCATGACTGACCTCCGTATAGGAGGAGTAGCTCAGCGCCATGCCTAGGGTGATCCGCTTGCCATCCTTGGTCTGCTCCATAGAGTCTCTGAGCTGCGCTGCCGTTTCGGTGGGGAGCTGGTCAATATCTCCGATGGCTCGTAGCCGCACTCCCTCCTTGATGAAGCGGGGCGTGTAGTGATGTAGTCCCTCTGCTAGGAGCTGCATGATATAGTTAACCTCAGTCTCTGGGCGGTTCCAGTTCTCTGTACTGAAGGCGTAAACCGTCAGATATGGGATGCCCCGATCGGCTACGGCACTGAGGATAGTCTCCAGGGCATCAACACCCTGCTTGTGTCCATAGCTACGCGACAGGCCTCGTCGCTGAGCCCAGCGACCATTGCCGTCCATGATGATGGCTATATGTTGCGGAGTCTGCTGTTTCATCATTTTGGTGTCTGCCAGTTAGGGTAGCTGTCCGATCCGTGACAAGGTTCGCTGCGCTTGCCAAATTCATAGGTTATACTCACGATCAAGCCTATCGTAGCGTCGCCCCCCTTGATCCAGTTCGCAGGCATCCCGTAAGGGTTGTTGAGCCAGCCCGTCTGCTCCGTAGGCGTGTCCAGGTGGGAGCTAAGGTAATAGATACCTTGCAGTGCTGCAATCAAGTTAAGGCGATTGCGAATCTTGTACTTGATCCCCGTCTTGATGCCAGCCCCTGGCAGGAAAGCCATCTTGTGCCCCGAGAGCGTCGTCCCGACACTGAGACCAGCACCTATATAAGGCACCAAAGAGCGAGTCTGCAGGTAGCGAAACTTGTCGCTGTAGTGAGCAAAGTTGTACTCCGCCCAGCCGTTTAGCGTCAACAGATGAGAGGCTCCACGGGTAGCTTGATTAGCCTCCCTAGCCTGCGGATAGTCTGTCTGCGCATAGCGACAGTCGAAGGGGAGGAAGCTGTAGCCCAGTTCACCCGAAAAGGCCAACCGGAAGTTGTGATTATAGCGAAAAGCGACTCCGCCCATTCCCCCTATCGGTACGAAGGGGATACGTCTATTCGCATTCCCTAGATAGGACGCAGCACCTACATATCCTCCCATCTCATAGCGATACTCCTGCGCCGTCAGCGAGACAGCGCAGAGCATCAAGAGGAGAGGAGCCAGAAGGCAGGAGCGAGTCGGCATAAGTCTACGAGGGTATACTTACTTAAAGCGAATAGGCTGCCCAATCCAAAGCGTAGGAGCCCCACCCTTTAGTCCGCCGAAGAGATAAATGCGACCATCATCGCCACGGTAAAGCGCTAAGCCACGCTGATGCTTCTGCCCCTTGTCATAGTAGAGAGGTGGAAGTATCGACTCCTCTGTCAATGGCTGCCATACAGTGCCGTGGTCTAGCGATACATAGACACGCATCGCTGGTTGCTCAGTATGCTTAGGACGAGCGGCAGGCTTGACAAGCAGTATCGTCTGGTCTTTTGGCTCATAGACCATAGCTCCTGGCAGACTGCTTGGCCAGATCTTACTTACCACCTTGGCATCGTGAGGTGTAAGCCAGTCACGGCCATTGGAGGAGGTGTAGACCAGTGCCGTGGTATCTGCTACGGAGCCCCCGACTAGAAGAGCCACAGGATGATACTCGATGGTGAGCGAAAGACGAGCGTTGTCCTTAAGCGGGAAAGCCTTCGGAACTCGTATGCCACGCTCACTGCCGAAGTGTACGCCATCGGTAGACTTCACAGCCACAAGCTGGGTATTCGCTCCTCTATAGTATAGGTTGCCCAAGAGGTAAGAAGCTCTACCAGGCAAATCGTTGCTCTGATTCCACTTACCACCTTGATGTTCATAGATGACCATCTGCCCGCTCTCCTGCAGACAGAGAATTGCATCACTGCCACCCCGCTCTGCGATGTCCATAATGGGTGAGTCAAGCTTCTTAGATATCGTCACCTCTTGCCATAACTCAGGCTCCTTGTGCGAGGCACGCCATAGATGCCTCTCGGTATCGGTGCGAGCGAAGTAGTAGTAAGCCTCGCCATTGTCCACGAGACGGCTCAGGACGATATTTTCATTCATCGCTATGGTTGGCGCTGCGTGCGCGGACTTCGTCCATGTGTGGGTGTAGGGGTCACGGTCGTAGATGTTTATCTTGAGCTTGTACTCCTTGGTTAGAGAGGCATTCTTGCGATGGTGCATCACGATGCGTACCCCCTCCGCATACTTGGACATATTGACCGTGTCCACCCCTGACGTTGAGGGTTGCTCGACACCTGCTATGTAAACCTTAGGCAGTGCGTCTGGCGAAGCTGTTATCTTCAACTTAACCCTACCTATTTTGGTTCCCTTAGGCAGCGGACGAGCGTTGTATATCAACCCTTTTCGGTGATCTATGGAGAAGATCGTTTTCTCCAGCTCAGGGACAGACGTGTCACTCAGCTTGAGCCCTGAGATTAGTACACTCTCTAGCTGCACATCTTCAACAAGCGACTTGCGCTGGCATGAGGGCAGACCCATAAGCGGTAGCAAAGCTACGGCGAGGAATAGGTATCTATGGAGAGATTGTATGGTGCGAATCATATAGAATACTTGATATGAAGACAAAGATACTACTTCCCGCGAAAATAGCGGTTAGACTCAGGACCGAGTAAGCGCTATAGTTGCTTCTATATCTTCACTAAGTCCGATATCTCCCGAGGAAATCCCCAATAGCTCCCGAGGAAATGGAAATTCTCCACCGAGCGCCGAAATAAAACTTCGGAAGAATGAAATGAAACTTCGGAAGAATGAAATGAAAGTT
>NZ_CAMYEZ010000025.1 GCF_947254915.1 uncultured Porphyromonas sp.
ACGTCACAGTCCGCATCCAGCAACCATTACATATTCCCTCCCGTGAAACTTGGGATAGATGTTGCTTCGTTTGTCTTATGGCAAAGTGATTTTGCGTATTGTCGCATTCTAAAAAGGGCGGTCTGAGACTCAGACCGCCCTTTTTAGAATGTTCAGAGGCAGTTCTCTTTGCTCAACTCAATGTCAAGCTTTTATTAGTCAGTATCTTAATACTTAGAGGAATAGTTTGTGAGATTGCCCACCACCATAGAGTATATAACTACAGTGTTGAGAGCTTGGAATGTCAAGAGTACCAAAACCATTACTATCAGTTGTAGTCGTGGCTAGTAGCTGTCCTTGGACATCAAACAGGTAGTATTTACAGTCTCTTTTTGCGCCTATGAATGTCAATTCACCATCCATTAAGTTGACAGAATACTCTAGCTCTTCCTTAGTTACGGTTTCATTAGCTAGAGGAAGTGGATCTTCTCCATTTTGGTCGTATACACTCCAACCCTTTGTCCGAAGGGTTTGTACTTGATCCTCTGTAGCCTTATTGCCTTCCGTACTAGAAGTTGAATCGTAGAGGTAGATTTCTGCGAAGTTCTTTGCAGGAACACTTGGTATTGTGGCTACTAGGCGATCCATTGCCGCCCCACTCAATTGATTGTGATAGCAGTCAATACGCTCTAGCTGCACAGCTTCTGGAGAAAGGACTAGAGACTTTAGTTTATTGTCGGTTACGTAGAGTAGTGAGAGTTCTTTTTGTTGACTCACATCCAAATTCTCTAGAGAGTTGCTTCCACAGCCCAGTTCTTTGAGCTTCGTATTATGCGAAAGATCTAGGGAGGTTAGCTTATTGCTACCACAGTAAAGTAGTTCTAGGTTTGGACATTGAGACACATTGAGATTTGTGAGGGCATTTTCAAAACCCTCTACTCTTACAATGTTAGGACACCCAGTCAGATCTAGAGTCTTAATTTGGTTGCCATAGCAAGAGAGGGTCTGGAGAGACTCTCCAGCTACTTGTAGATCTGTGAGCTTGTTGCTGGCACAGTTGACGAAGGTTAACTTGGTATTATGAGACAGATCTAGCGAGGTAAGAGCATTTTGCACACAATTGACAGTCTGTAACTCCTCCAAAGCCGAGAGATCTAGTTTCGTCAATTTGTTAATCCCACAGTGAAGCATCTGTAAGGACTTCAGAGTAGACAGGTCAAGTGAAGTCAGGGCATTGCTACTTATATTAAGAGATGTGAGGGAGGGTGCGTGAGTGAAATCAGCCTCTGTAATCTCTCCCTTTGTGCACGAAAATAGTGTGATGGAACTTCCAGAGAGAATTATCTCAGAGCTTGTAATGGTGTATTCAGTAACCTTGTTGTTCTGCACGACAAGATGCTCCTTAAGCCCCGAACAAGATATATCGCTACTGCCATCAATTATCATCGAGATCTTATCTCCTACGCTCTTGGAGGTTTTGAGGCGAATGGTCTCTTGCTCTGTTGGGGTGTCATCATCACTACCAGCATATTTTTCAAAGTTGCCATCACTCCAGTCATAAGCATCCCACTGCTTTGTCTTGAGACGGGCGACATCATTCTTTGTGCAAACGTTTTGCTCGTCAGCTGCTTTTGTATTGACAATGACGAGGATGGCACCATCCATAGCACTCTTGGGGAGATTTTCAATGAGACGCTTCATACCTGCTCCACGGATCTTGTTTTGATGACACATGACCATGTTGAGCGCAGGACAACTTGCGAGATTTAGTTCCGATAGTTGATTGACTCCACAATTGAACTCCTCTAAGAGACTGCAGGAAAGATTCATTGATTGGATTTGGTTTCTTCCACAGTCTAGATAGATCAGTTTCTTGTTATTAGCCACGGATAGAGTAGTCAAGTTATTGCTATTACAATCTAGTCGTACTAGTTCCTTATGAGTAGATAGATCAAGTGTATTAATAGCATTTAGCGAGCAGTCTAGCTTTTGGAGCTTAGAGCTAGCGGTCAGGTCTAAAGCTGAAATGTGTGCTGAGGCACAGTCTAGCTCACGAATGTTGCCTGTGAGTTTAATCGTCTGACCTGTGGGTGTGTAGGCGGTCTTGCGATTAGTAGAGGCAGCAGACTCCTTAACTCCTTCGATAGTCCAGTCACCGTCAGCAACAACTTTGAGTTTGATTGTCTCAGGATGGTCGGGAGATAATGTCAGGGTAATGCACTCCTCAAAGGTCGGATTTTCTGTGCTCCCTATCACATCGGGAGTCCACCCCTTATCGATAATCAGATTTGTATGAGACTCCTTGGCCCCAGGATTCTTATCTATGAATATCTTGTAGTAGTTACCACTTTGCTTAGCAATCTCTTTGTCAGCTTGAGGCAGTGCTCTATAGACTTTGTCTAGCTCCTTTGAAGAAAAGGCACATTCAGTCAATCGCAACACCTTGAGATTAGGATTATTACTAATGTCCAGCGTAGAGATTGGGCATGCATGGAGGCTCAGTTGCTCCAAGAGGGGTAATCCATTGACATTTATATGCTCCAGCTTATTATTTCGCGCTATTATTTCTTTGAGCTTGGGGTGCTTACCAAGTGTCAAGGTCTGCAGTCCATTTTGCTGAACAAAGGCATACTCTAGTT
This sequence comes from uncultured Porphyromonas sp., assembly GCF_947254915.1. Lineage (GTDB taxonomy): Bacteria > Bacteroidota > Bacteroidia > Bacteroidales > Porphyromonadaceae > Porphyromonas. The sequence continues at coordinate 2,619 of NZ_CAMYEZ010000025.1, forward strand.
CAGACAAGGAAGACAGGTCCAACTCTTTCAAGGCTCTATTCTTCGTACACTGTAACGTCTTAAGTGCAGGCATCTTGTCCAAAGATAACGATTTCAACTGTTCGGCATTGAGCATCAGTAGAGAAAGATTTTCAAGTGGCGCCATAGGGACAAAAGAAGAAATCCCTTGGAAACTCGAAGCGAACTTTTTGATGGACTTAGGGTTCATCTTTAGTCGTATCGTACCTCCCTTAAACTGGCCTTTTATGGCTTTGCCCATATAGACCTCTTCAGAGTCATTATCTTGTGGGAAGCTTGCTTTCTCATGATGTATGAAGACACCATCTCCCCAATCTATCTCAAATGGTTCGTCAGTCTCCATAAGCCACATGATCTCCTGGTCAGTTACCCCCGAAAATGTGATCTGAATGGTCTCAGGGGAATTGTCATTCCCAGTCTTGCTTTCGATCTCTTGAGCCCAACTTTTAGTAGGCAAAAAGAGCGCGACCATCAAAAGCGATAGCGTGTAAAATTGTCTCATCTTATAAAGCTGTTTTTGGTTAATATTATGAGGGTGAAAAAGGATACTGTTGCAATTGTAGCAGTCTCCTTTGTCTTTTTGAAATTGTCGTTAAGTTGATCTTGACCAGCGGGAATGCTAGACTCACCTGTTATGGAGGCATCATCAGCTCTGAGTTCTTGTGGCTCTGGCTGACGGAGTGATAGCTTGACCAGCTCAGCATCCTGAGCCTGCAGGCCTAGCGAGCAGAGTGCGATAGCACAGCCAGCTATGCAGACCTTGCGTAATTGAGTAATTGTTTGGATCATATTGGTTTGTATTAGTGTATAGAATGTCTTGATACAATAAGATACGCATGCATACCTTCCATAAGCGAAGATACAAAAAGAATTAATTAGCGATCGTCCTAGGCAGGGCTGACGCATTATAATCCGCTCTTCCTTGAGGGAGTTCGAGGAATATAGCGCTAAATCCTCGCTATAAAGCGGTATAGAGCCACTCTATAGCTACTCTTGCATCTCTGTTGATTCCCAACTCTACCGAGGAATTCGGGAATATCCACGGAGCAAATAAAAACTCTCCACGGAGGGGCGAAATAAAACTTCGGAAGAATGAAATGAAACTTCGGAAGAAGCAAATCAAAGTTCCGAAGAATTTTTCGTTTCCTCGGTGGAGAATCCGAAATTCCTCCGAAGAGATTCTCTATTTCCTCGAGAGTGAGGTGTCGGGCTCATCGGATGAGTAACCCTGTGTAGGGACGCACGGGAGTGTCTAGTGGGAGGGCGTCCGTTGTATCAAAGGTTACAGCACCATGGCTTTAACGAGGACGGACGCACAGATCGTGCGTCCCTACAACGGGTTACACGTCTCCCTCTAATCTCTAATTTCGTACCTTAGCGATATGAATCGCTCTCAAATGGATGAGATACGTCGTGATCCGACTCGCTGGAGAAGGCTACTACGCTACATTATGTGGTCGCTGTGGGGCGCAGTCCTTGTGGGTGTCATCTACTACTTTGTCGTAGTCTATCGAGCACCAAAGGCTGAGCCTGCTCGTACGCACGTCTCCCCTCAGACGGAGTGGCGTGATGTGCCTATCGCTGATGTGGGAGCGGGTGAAGAGTATCAGATCTTGGAGCAGTATGCTGATCTCTATCTTCTTGAGTATGTGCTCCTATATGATCCGCTCTGCTCTTGGGCTGACCTAGATGAAGAGGACGACGAGGAGGAGCCCGTATCTCACGGTGAGGCACAGGAGCACTATAGCCAGTCTGAGCGACTACCTGGCATTGTCTCGGACTGGGATCACCTCTTTCGGAAGTATGGCAATAAGTATGGCTGGGATTGGCTTGTCCTAGCTGCGATAGCGTATCAAGAGTCAAAGTTTCGTGCGGAGGTTGTCGGTATGGGTGGTGCCACGGGACTGATGGGTATTATGCCTGCTACGGGGCGGCGCTACGGCTACAGTCGTGCGAAGCTCAAGCATGCCGAGAGTTCTATCCGTGTAGCCTGTATGGCGCTACAAGACTTCGGTCGCTCCTTCGCTCATATCACCGATTCGGAGCAACGCATGAAGTTTACCCTTGCCTCTTATAACTCGGGCAGTGCGCATGTCCTTGATGCGCGTCGGCTGGCTGAGAATGCGGGCTTGGATCCTGATCGCTGGGATGACTCTGTGGAGATCTTTATGGCTCGTCTGAGCGAACCGAAGTATTACAACGATCCACTCGTCCAGCATGGTCGTGCGAACGGGGATCACACGGTGCGCTACGTGACGGAGGTCTTCAGCCGGGCGCAATCCTATAAATCGAAAGTGCAATATGCTACAACTAAATAATGTCTCTCTAAGCTTCGGCAATAGGATCCTCTTGACGGACATTTCGCTCTCGCTCCTAGAGGGTGACAAGGTGGGGCTTGTTGGGGTCAATGGGACGGGCAAGTCCTCGCTACTGCGTATCATCATGGGCGAGCTAGAGCCAGACAGCGGGACGATCACGCGACGCAATGGACTGCGCATCGGTTACCTGGCTCAGCAGCACCTCTTTGCAGAGGGTGTGCGGGTGATTGATGCGGTCTTTTCGCCACATGATCCTACGGCACATCTCGTGGGTGCCTGGCAGAGTGCTGTGGAGCGTGGCGATGCGGAGGCGCAGGAGCGACTTCTACCCGATATGGATCGTCTCTCGGCGTGGCAATATGAGCAGGAGGCGACGGCTATACTGCATGCGCTCCGTATCACCGATGTGGAGCGTCCTATGGAGCTCCTCTCAGGTGGGGAGGTCAAGCGGGTAGCACTCGCTGGGGTCTTGCTCCAGCAGCCAGATCTTCTGATCCTCGATGAGCCGACGAACCACTTGGACCTAGAGGTGATCGAGTGGCTCGAGGGTTACCTCTCACGCTCACGGCTTACTCTCTTATTGGTGACCCACGACCGCTACTTCCTCGATCATATCTGTACCCGTATCGTGGAGATGGATCAGCAGCAGCTCTACAGCTATGAAGGCAACTATGAGACCTTCCTTACCAAGCGTCAGGAGCGTCTAGAGCAAATGGCGCAAACGAGTGACCGACTAGCTAATATCTATCGACAGGAGCTGGTTTGGATGCGTGCTACGCCACAAGCACGAGGAGGCAAGCAGCGAGCCCGCAAGGAGCACTTTGCAGAGCTCTCGTCTGAGCTATCCAAGGCGCGGCAGATACTGCGTGAGCAGACGACTATTGAGCCACTTCACTCGTCCGTTCGCCTAGGCAAGCAGGTGATCGAGCTGGAGGGTGTCTCCAAGAGCTTTGAGGAGTCGAAGCCTTTGGTTCAAGACTTGGACTATATCTTCTCACGCAGAGATCGTGTCGGCATCGTCGGTCCCAACGGTTGTGGCAAGACGACCCTACTGAAGATGATCATTGGCGAGCTAGAGCCAGACAGCGGGTCGGTACTTATCGGCGAGACGGTGCAGTTTGGCTACTTCGGGCAGAAGCTACCGAGCTACGCCCCCGACAAGCGGGTGATTGACATTATCTCCGACATAGCCAGTCACATTACGGATCCTGTGACAGGGCAGTCGGTCTCAGCGACACAACTACTGCAAAGGTTCCTCTTCACCAGTGATCGCATCTATACGCCTGTGTCACTACTCAGTGGCGGTGAGCTCAGACGTCTCTATCTCTGCACCGTGCTGATGGCTAGCCCGAACCTGCTCATACTCGATGAGCCGACGAATGATCTGGACATTACGACGCTGGGCGTGCTGGAGAGCTACCTTAGCTCCTTCGAGGGTGTCCTTATTATTGTCACGCACGATCGCTACTTCCTGGACAAGCTCGTGGAGCACCTTTTCGTTTTCGAGAAGGGAGGGCACATTCGAGACTTCCCCGGCAACTTTACCCAATATCGTCTACAGCAGGAGGCGGAGGCGCAACAAGCGACTGAGCAGGCTACGACACGGGAGACCAAAGATGCGACGCCCGCAGCTAGTCAGGCGACTCGTCAAGGCAACCGTAAGAAGCGACGCAGCTATCGTGAGGAGCAAGAGTTTCAGCAACTGGAGCAACAGATCCCGCAGCTCGAGGGACGCATTGCGGAGCTAGAACGACGGATGTCTTCGGGGAGCCTTTCCAATGAAGAGTTGATCAAGGCGGGAGAGGAGATTGCTGAGGCGCAACAAGAGATGGAGCAAGCGTCTGAGCGTTGGTTTGAACTAGCTGCTATCGAAGAGGAAGCATGAGACTAAGACTACCCATCTGGCTGGCCCGCCAGCTGTACAGCCGAGAGAACCGTCGTCACAGCAAGGTCTACGCCTTGGTGCGCTTTGCGATCCCCGCTATTGCTCTGAGCCTAGCGGTCATGCTCCTCGGCATTGCGATCATGGACGGCTTTCAGTATAGTGTCCGTGACACGGTGCGTCTCGTGACAGGCGACGTGATCCTCTGCGAGTATGGCAAGCAACCGATAGACCTAGACAATGTGATCACCCTGACACCTCAGATGACGCAGCGTATGAATGAGATGCCAGAGATAGTCTCCGTGCGTCCCGTCCGCACAGCCGTCGGCATGATCAAGACCGACAGCACCTATCAGGGAGTGGCCGTCACGGGAGTAGACGACTTCACATTCCTCGAGCCACTCTGCGCCTCGGGGAACTTGTCCGACACGACACTAGCGGAGGGAGCTAACCCGATCGTCCTGCCTAAAGCCTCTGCGCAGAAGCTAGGACTAACGATCGGGGACAAGGTGGTCCTTTACTTTCTAGGAGATAGGGTGTCGGTGCGCTCCTTTACATTGATAGCGATACTGGAGCTGACCAATACGGCACAGCCTCTCGCCTATGTGACCAATGACCTGCTAGGACGTGTGGGGGGCTGGCAGCCAAATCAGTACACACGCATTGAGATCCTTGCGAAGAACACGGACCGCTCGCTCCTAGATATGGAGACCTCGCTCTCAGATAAGCTAATTCAGTCGCTCTCGGAGCCAGGTGTCACGCATGAGACCTTAGGAATCTACACTGGCACTCAGATCAATGGCGGGGTCTATCAGTGGATCGACTCGCTACGACCGAATGTACAGATATTACTGGTGCTGATGGCACTCGTAGCGGCCTTTACGATGATCAATGCGCTCCTGATCATTATCCTAGACTTGACGCAGACCATCGGCTTGCTCAAGGCGCTCGGCATGACCTACCGCTCGCTCACGACGATGAGTCTGGCGATCGCTCTGCGCATCATCGCCTGGGGGATGCTTTGGGGCAATCTACTGGCGGGCATCATCATCTGGAGCCAGCACCAGTGGCAGTGGCTCACGCTCGACCCGAACATCTACTATATCTCGCACGTCGCCATGCGCATCCGCCCTATGGCGTGGATCGTGGTCAATGTGGCGACGCTCCTGCTCTGCCTCATCCTCCTACTCCTTCCAGCACGTATCATCCAGCGGATCTCGCCGACGACGGCTCTTCGCTTCGAATAAATATTAGCTATGACCCAAGGATCTACCGCACCTCAAAGAGGAAGCTACATACAGACATTCTATCAAGAGATAAAAACTCTCTTGCTGGGCTTCAGTCAAGTGTTCCTTTTGCAAAGCCCTTTGTCGGGAGTATTGATCCTTGCGGGGCTTTTCTGCAACTCTTGGCAGCTAGCGCTCTTAGCCCTCTTGGGCTGTCTGGTCTCTAGGGCGGTCGCCTCGCTCTGGCAAGACACGAAGTCGGAGATAGCCGATGGACTCTACGGCTTCAACGGTACCTTGGTCGGTATAGCCATCGGGGTCTACTGGGAGATCAGTTGGCTGTCGATACTCCTTCTAGTGATTGGGGCAGCGTTCTCCACATGGGTGGCGCGAGCCTTCCGCCGACATGCTCAGTTGCCAGGGCTGACAGCCCCCTTTATCATCGCGGTGTGGGCGTTGCTACTCGTGAGCCTGCTAGCTCCGCAAGAGGTGGGTCTGCTTGACTCAGCCACTCAGCTGGAGGAGGGACTGCCACTGTGGAGAATGCTTGGCGTAGCGCTCGGGGATAGTGTCGGGCAGGTAATGTTTCAGGCGAATGTCTTGACGGGCGTCCTCTTCTTTCTAGCGATCGCTTGGGAGTCACGTCGCAAAGCGCTCTACACCTTGCTGGGAGCGCTCGTTCCGATGCTGGTTATTCCCTTTGTCCCTGAGACCGTGTGGCGTGAAGGCTTGCTAGGCTACAACGCTGTGCTCTGTGCCATCTACTGGGCAGGGAGAGGCGAGCGTCGCTTGCTCTACGCACTCCTGTCAGTGGTGCTCTCGGTGCTCCTCGAATTACTCGCTCTGTACGCCGGTCTGATCCCGCTGACGGCACCTTTCGTCCTATCCGTATGGGGCGTGGCGCAAGCTCAGCGATGGCAGGGCTGATGCATTACGCAAGATAACTGCACTATCAAGGAAATCGAAAGATTCCTCGGTAGAGATTTTTGATTATCCACGGAGAGAACGAAAATTCTCCACCGAGGGGCGAAATGAAACTTCGGAAGAATGGAATGAAACTTCGGAAGAAAGAAATGAAAGTTCGGAAGAATTTCTTCCTACCTCGCTGGATATTCCAAAATATCCACGGAGGAAATGTACGACTCCCCCGATAGTGACATCAAGGGGTGCGTGCACCTCCCCCGACACATCATCTCTTAACTAGAGGGTATCGCAGATAAAGAGGCTTTTACGACATTGAGAACGCTGTTTTTTGCTTGAAAATAGCACTCAAAGTGAGATTCTTGGGTGATTTTTACTGAAAACAGTTGCAGGCAATAAAAAAAACACTATCTTTGAGGCGTGAATAGGGTTGAACGACTCTAGAGCCTTGCTCTACAAGCGGTTTAAGCCATTCGCGAGAACTCACGGACAAGAGAATTTTATCACTAATCATAAACAAGTTTATATATGAATAAGACAGATTTCATCAAGGCTGTAGCCGAGAAGGCTGAGCTATCTCAGAAGGACACAAAGGCTGTCTATGAGGCTATCGTAGAGACTATCCATGAGGAGATGAAGAAGGGTGAGCGTCTTTCACTCGTAGGCTTCGGCTCATTCTACGTCTCTGAGCGTGCTGCTCGCAAGGGTATCAACCCACGCACGCGCAAGGCTATCCAGATCAAGGCTAGCAAGTCTATCAAGTTTAAGCCAAGCACGGCTCTAGACATCAACAAGAAGTAAGCACCAGCTACTCACATAGATGCCCCTAAGAGTACTATAACCTCTTGGTGCATTGATACAAAAAGAGAGGAGCAGACTCTGTGGGGTCTACTCCTTTCTTTTTGCTACTTGGTTGCTCGGCGGAAAGAGTACCGCAGGATGAGCCCCAAGAGCGTCAGACTAACGGGGAAGGCAAACCATACACCCATCAGTTGTGGTCCATTGCCCTCCAGTCCGACGCCAAAGCCAAAGAGCCACGCCATCGTGGGCGCTACAATCAGGTGGCACAGCGCAGCTGCTGGCGCTAGCACCGCCACACGGCTGATCCCCCTCAGGGCATTGGCATAGACGATCTGTAGCGCATCGCCTATCTGGTAGAGACAAAGCGGGATGAGCGCTAGATAAGTAGCCTCAGCGACCGAAAGATCTGCATTGAAGAGGCGCACCACGGGCTCACGGCACAGGACCAAGAGGGGCATCATCACCGCCGCCACAAAGAGACAGAGGTAGACACCCGCACTGGCTACGTATCGTGTCTCTCGTCGCTCCCCCTGCGCTAAGAGCGTGCTACTACGGATTGCCGTGGCAGCCCCGATGCCGTAGTAAACCATGAAGCCTAGCGTGCTAATCGTCGCAATGATCTGATGCGCCGCCAAGGCTGATGTGCTAATGCGAGCGACCAAGATGACTGCCACGGAGAAGGAAGCAGCCTCCATACCCATTTGTAGTGCCACTGGCGTACCGAGTCGCAACAGTGGCATCAGCCCCTCACGCCACGACCAGTGCAGACCTTTAACCCGCTCCAATATCTTACGATAGCGTGGCAACAAGGCGGTCACAGCTACGATCGCTATGAGCATCACCACACGACTTACTAGCGTTGAGAGACCAGCTCCGTACAAGCCCCACTCGGGGAAGCCCCCTTTGCCATAGATCAGGAGGTAGTTGAGCCCGATGTTTAGTACATTGCCCGCCAGCGTTATATACATGGGGATCTGCGTGTCACCCATCCCCTCGGTGTACTGCTTGAAGGTGTTGAAGAGCATCACCACCATAAAGCCCAAGATCTGGATACGGTAGTAGGGCAGGGCGATAGGGCGTAGCTCCTCCGATAGGTTAAAGGCGCCTAGACTTCCCTCAAGGAGGAAAAGCCCTCCGCCGATCAGCAGGGAGATCAGCAGGTTGAGCAGGAAGCTATGCCCCAAGTAGTGCGACACCTGATCCGAGCGTCCCCACTCCTTATTCGTTGCCACCAGTGGGGTCAGCCCGTAGGAGAAGCCCATGCCGAAGATGATGACCAGATTGAGGAAATTATTGACGAAGGAAGCCGCCGCCAGCTCCGACAGACTATGATGGCTCACCATCACATTGTCGGCAAAGCCCACGAGGATCAGTCCCACCTGCCCGATGATCACGGGCAGCCCTAGACGCAACAGCGGGCGAAAGTGCTCCTGACAGTTCCGATAGTACGTACTCCAACTCATATTACTCAAATCGCACCGGAAGATTAAGCGTTGAGACGTGCGAGAAACTCCTCCTCCGTGACGAGCGGGATGCCGAGTTGCTCCGCTTTGGCGCGCTTAGAGGGTCCCATGTCGCTACCCATCAGGACGAAGGTCGTACGGCTCGAGATGCTCCCCACGTTGGTCCCGCCGTGCTGCTCGATGAGCTGCTTGTATTCGTCACGGCTGTGCTGGGTGAAGCTGCCTGAGATAACGATCCGCTCGCCCTCCAGACGGTTGGACTGGGGCATGTCGGTCGCCTCCTCGGCGCACTCTTCGAGTCGGACGCCACAGCGCTGTAGCTCTGCGATCAACTGCTGGTTGCGTTCCAGAGAGAAGAAGTAAACGACCTGCTCGGCTATCTTCGGACCCACGTCGGGAAGCGCCTGTAGCTCGTAGGCAGTCGCCTGGGCTAGTCGGTCAATGCTCTGGAAGTGTCGTGCCAGTGTCTTCGCCGTGCCTTCGCCGACGAAGCGGATGCCGATGCCGTAGAGCAGACGAGCAAAGGGGCGACCCTTCGACTGCTCAATGCTGGCGAGGAGATTGTTGATTGACTTCTCCTTAAAGTTTGGCAGTTGCGCCAGATCGCTAGCGGTGAGCTTGTAGAGGTCGTCGATGTTTTCGATAAGATGTCTGTCAAAGAGCGCATCAATCGTCTCAGGGCCCACGTTAATGTCGGCAGCTCGTCGTGTGCAGTAGTGCTCGATACGACCCATGATCTGTGGCGGGCAGGCGTAGCTATTGACGCAGTAGTAGCCCACCGAGCCATCGATCTGCTGGAGTGGCGCACCACAAGCGGGACAGCGCTCAGGCAGTCGTACAGGCTCCGCCTCGGGTCGTCTGAGACTTGGCTCCACGGCGGTGATCTTGGGGATGATCTCGCCGCCCTTCTCTATATATACGTAGTCGTGGTAGTGCAAGTCGAGGCTCTTGATGAACTCCTCGTTGTGTAGCGTGGCGCGACGCACCACCGTCCCCGAGATAAGGACTGGCTCCACATTGGCCACTGGCGTGACAATGCCCGAGCGACCCACCTGATAGTCCACCGAGAGAAGCTCTGCGCGCGCATTCTCTGGCTGATACTTGTAGGCAAAAGCCCAGCGTGGCGACTTCGCCGTATTGCCGAGCGTGCGTTGCTGTGTGAGACTATCCACCTTGAGGACGATACCGTCCGTGGCGTAGGGTAGGTCACCCCGCTGCACGTCCCACTCATCTATATAATGGTATAGCGCCGACAGGTCGCTACTCTTAAACGGCGCAACGCCTGTGTCAAAGCCCATCTTCCCGAGCAACTTCATCCGCTCATAGTAACTGTCTGGCAGACGAGTATCATCGTCTAGCGCATAGAGATAGTAGCAGATGCAGAGCAGACGGCGCTGCGCCACGATGCGACTGTTCAGCGTCTTGAGCGTACCAGCAGCCGCATTGCGAGGATTGGCAAAAGGCGCTTCACCCTCAGCCGCGCGCTCCCCATTGAGCCTCTCGAACTCCTTGAAGGGAAGTAGCACTTCGCCCCGCACCTCAATGCGCCCCCTCGTATAGTCTGGATGCCCCGCAATAGAGCGCAGACGGAGTGGCACCGACTGGATCGTCCGCACATTGACCGTCACATCATCGCCGAGCGTTCCGTCGCCACGCGTCACGGCACGCACCAGCACGCCCTCCTCGTAGATGAGCGATATGGAGGAGCCGTCGTACTTCATCTCCGCCACCCACGGCACATCGTCCGTAGCTAGGAGCGTGTCGGTACGCTTGCAGATCTCAGCGATCTCATCGTAGTTGTACGTATTTGAGAGCGAAAGCATCGGGCGCTCGTGCGCCACCTGGACGAAAGCATCGTTTCGATCCCGCCCCACACGGAGCGATGGCGAAGTGGGGTCTGCAAACTCTGGGTGCTCTGCCTCCAACGTCAGGAGTCGCTGCATCAGCGCATCGTAGTCCGCATCGCTAATGGTCGGAGCGTTGTCTAGGTAGTAAGCGCAGTTGTGCTGCTCAATGGTTTTGCGCAACTGCTCAATCTCTAGCTCTGTACTATTGAGTGTCATAAGGGGTTTACTTTACTTGGTCAAAGGGGGTACGATTCGCAATGGCGCTCCCGAGTGTCACCTCGTCGGCATACTCAATCTCATCTCCGATAGAGATACCCCGTGCGATGAGCGAGACCAGCACACCCGTAGACTCTAGACGCTTATATATATAGTAGTTGGTCGTGTCGCCCTCTAGGGTCGAGCGTATGGCGAGGATCACCTCACGGACAGGCTCCTCCTGGACACGCTCGTAGAGCGACTCGATCTCCAGGTCGTTTGGCGTGATGCCATCTATCGGAGAGATGATCCCGCCCAATACATGGTAAAGGCCTTTGTAGCGGTGCGTCTGCTCGATGGTCAGCACGTCCTTCACCTGCTCAACGACGCAGACGGTGCTCTGATCACGCTGTGGATCAGAGCAAATGTCGCAGAGCGGGCTATCGCTGATACAGTGGCACCGCTCGCAGTAGCAGATCTTCTGGCGAAGGTCTATAATCGCTTCCCCCAAATGCTGCGCATAGGAGGGAGGCTGACGAAGCAGGTGTAGCGCCATACGCATAGCCGTCTTGCGTCCTATGCCAGGGAGGAGGGAGAGCTGATCTACAGCACGCTCGAGCCATTGAGAGGGGTACTGATCATTCATAGTCTATTAGGTCGCCACAAAGATAGCAATTAGTGAGGAGACTCCTCTAGTGGTACTAGGAGTACTAGTAGCACTAGTGACCCTAGCCAACGGTTAACAACCACTCCTCCCCCCTAAGGAAATCCGAAATATATCGGTGGGGATTTCAGAATATCCAGCGAGCAACGAACAAATTCTTCCGAACTTTCATTTCATTCCTCCGAAGTTTCATTTCATTCTTCCGAAGTTTTATTTCGCCCCTCCGTGGAGGATTTTCATTTCCTCGTGAGCTATCTCAGATTTCCTCGGTGGAGGTTGATTTGTTCGGTCACATACATAGACCGATTGCTACTTAACCTTATCGCAGGTTCACACCACCAAGTATAGAGTTGCCTCTTATTTCCGATAGATTCCTTACCTTTGGGTTCAATAGAGATCAAAGCACTCATGACCTCTCTCCTGGACGGTCAAGCTTGCCATAACGATTAAGTAATCTACGCTCACAATTAACAAATACAGATATGAAGCACATTCTAACCATCTTACTATCTCTCGTCGTGGTTACCATAGCTCAGGCTCAGCTCCCACAGGTTGAGCTCAAGGATCTACAGAACAATGTAGTCAACACGAGCGAGCTCAGCAACGAGGGCAAGCCCTTTATCATCTCATTCTTCGCTACCTGGTGCAAGCCTTGTCTGCGTGAGCTCAAGGCGATACACGAGGAGTATGTAGACTGGCAGGAGGAGACAGGCGTCAAGCTCATCGCTGTCTCTATCGATGAGGGGCAAAACGCCGACCGTGTCAAGCCTCTAGTAGATGCTCTAGGCTTTGACTACGAGGTGCTCCTAGACCCCAATGGAGACTTCAAGCGAGCTATGAATGTCAATATGGTACCTCACGTCTTCGTCATCGATGGCAAGGGGCGCATCGCATTCTCTCATAGCGGATACACCGAGGGCGGTGAGCAAGAACTCATTGCAAAGGTGCGTGAACTGCTACAAGCCTCCGCTGAGTAGCTACAACCTGCTAATATCTAAAAGAGGAGCGCTCTAGCCCCAATGCGGTGTGCTAGACGCTCTCCTCTGAGATAATCTACGAATCTCCTATTTAACCTTCTCTTAGACACTGACTATATGAGACAGACGCTACGCCTAGTACGACTCCTCTGCTTTCTAACCTATATTAGTATCGCTGGACTATCGGAGCTCACGGCTCAAAGTGATAGCGAGTGGAAGACTTGGAATAAGTTCTCCCCCTCCTTTAGTATACAGAGCGACATGCTCCTTTCGCTAGATAAGAGCAAAACGGATAGCTACAAGTCGTGGATGGGCAATAGCTACATCACTGGCACCATACGCAATAACTACCTCGAACTGGGACTACGCTACGAAGACTTACTACGCCCGATGCCTGGTCACGAACCCGAGCAGGGACGAGGTATACCACACCTACACCTCAAGGGATTCATCGGCCAGTATGGCGAGGTGACGCTAGGAGACTTCTATGATCAGTTTGGCTCTGGAATCCTCTTCCGTAGCTATGAGGAGCGCACACTCGGCATTGACAATGCCGTGCGAGGAGTGCACGTAGCCCTCACACCCTACGATGGAGTACGACTCAAAGGCTTCACGGGACAGCAACGCAACTACTTCGACCGCTCCTTCCGTCTCTTCCGCAAGGAGCGAGGCTTCATATCGGGGGGCGATGGAGAGCTAGCAATCCATCAGTGGGCACCAGCGATGAGAGACCACCAGATGACTCTCACGCTGGGGGGCTCTTATGTCAACAAGGTAGAGGGCGATGAGGTCATCCCCGTAGAGACTCCCGCAGGTATGACTGGGGCGATGCGACTCAACCTGCCCCATCAGGTGCACGCCTTCGGAGGACGCGCTAAGTTTACACTCGGAGGCTGGGTGCTCAATGGAGAGTACGCCTACAAGAGTAGCGACCCCACAGCGAGCAACCACTACATCTACGCACCAGGCTCGGTAGCGATGCTCTCAACCTCCTACTCACAGCGTGGACTGAGTCTACTACTACAAGCGAAGCGTAGCGAGAACTTCAACTTCCTCTCCGCACGCTCGTCCGTCGGTACGCCACTTCATATCAATCACCTGCCAGCTTTTACCGCTAATCACACCTATACCCTCGCAGCGCTCTACCCCTACGCTACACAGCCCGAGGGCGAGTGGGCACTCCAGGGAGATGTGCGCTACACCATACCGAGAGGTACTCTACTAGGTGGCAAGTACGGCACGAGTTTGCGCATCAACTATGCACATATCCGAGGACTCAAGAGCGTTGCTACCGAGCGGCTACCGCTAGGTACCGAGGAGAGCAAGCTTTACGGCACAGACGGCTACCAGCACCCCTTCTTTGGGATGGGAGAGCTCTACTACTCCGACTTCAACTTCGAGCTAAGCAAGAAGGTCTCTCGCACGGTCTCTCTGACCTTCGAGTACTATCATCAGATCTACAACCAGCAGGTGGTCGAGGGACACGCAATCAATAGCCCGCTCGTCTATAGCAACATCTTCGTCCTCGACGGCAAGTTCAGACTATCTCCACGCTACACACTACGCACCGAGCTACAATATCTAAATAGTCGTCAAGCTGAGGGGAGCTGGCTCTTTGGGCTAGCCGAGCTATCCGTAGCACCGCACTGGATGCTCACCCTCTCTGATCAGTACAATATAGATGCCACCAAGGAGCACTACTATATGGGCTCACTTACCTACGCCAAGGGCAATCATCGTCTACAGCTCGGATACGGACGTACACGCGCTGGGGTTAATTGCTCGGGAGGTGTCTGTCGCTATATGCCAGAGACGAAGGGTATATACCTAAGCTACAACGGATCCTTCTAGCGCACCAATACCTTACATTCACGCATTTGACTATAACATCAAGATGAAACTATCTACACGCTATACCATCCTCTCTGCTCTAGCCCTGCTCCTTATGGTCTCTTGCAAGCCTATGCCTGAGAGCGAGCGACTTATCCCCAATGAGATCGAGACCACCAGCGGTCGATCCGTACTCATCGAGGACTACAGCGGTGTGGGCTGTATCAACTGCCCAGAAGCTGCCCAGAAGATCACCCAAGCTGCTGAGACTCATGGTGACAAAGTCGTCATCGTAGCACTACACGGGCGCAATATTGGTTCTGGCACTAAGCCAATGGAAGACCCCAAAGAACTATATAGTCCCGAGGCAGCCACCTACATAGAGCGACTTAAGGGGGTAAACTCCCTACCCATCGCTACCTTCAACCGTCGTCCGGTTGCCAGCAACGGCGACAAGCCCTTTAGCGACAGCTTTACCCTGTGGCCTGCCGAGATGCAGTCCTGCCGGAAGCTCCCGCAGCTCTACAAGATCGACCTGCAGGTCTCTGAGAGCGATCGCAAGGTGACGACCCGCTGCACCGCAACGGCTCTAGAGTCAGCGCCCCAAGGGACAGCGCCCGAGCTATACCTACAGCTCTGGCTCATCGAGGACAATATCATAGCTCCTCAGCACCTCAAGGGAAAGGCCGAAGCTGACGCTAACTACCAGCACAATCACATCTTCCGTCAGACGCTCAACGGCATCGATGGAGAGGCTTACCAGATCGGCGAGAGCTACGACAAGACCAGCACCATCAAGCGCGAGATCATCGTGCCCGACCACTGCTCCGTCGTAGCTATCCTCTACGACCACAAGACAGGCGAGGTGTACGAGGTCACCAAGAAGCCTCTAAAATCACTGTAAGCCGAGTTCATCGGTATGGCGCTTTTTACCAAAAGGCCATATGGATGTTGCACATATTGATGCTCAACGCACCGAAACACGTCTTGTCGTAAAGCTTAGGCTAAGCCGTGCGGTCGCATTTGATCATTAAATCTACGAGGAAGTGCTGAGCTGACACACTATAAAAGTAAGCTCTTCAAAAGTCACTACGGAGGAAATTAAGGATTCCTCCGTAGTGATTTTGTATTATCCAGCGAGATACGAACAAATTCTTCGGAACTTTGATTTCATTCTTCCGAAGTTTCATTTCATTCTTCCGAAGTTTTATTTCGCCCCTCCGTGGGGAATTTTCGTTTTCTCGTGAGCTATTGGGAAATTCCTCGGGAGAAATTGACATCGGCAGAGATGTACGAGTAGCTATAGCGTGAGTCTATAGCGCTACGGAGCAAGACACACCTCAGTTGTCATCAGGCTTAGTGCCTAGAGTACAGAGGCATAGCGCGTCAGCCCCTGAATTAATCGCCTAGAGAGGGCGGATATTTTTCAGAAACTTATTACCTTTGCGAGCTTGCACACGTTTGTGCAACGAGACAACCAAACTAACAAGACTTTTATGAAACGAAATCTATTATTCCTCTACAGCCTGCTCC
>NZ_CAMYEZ010000026.1 GCF_947254915.1 uncultured Porphyromonas sp.
TTTTCACTATCTTTGGGGAATGAACGAGCCTAGCTCACTTTATAATACAGATCAATCAATAACATCATACCATTATGAAGACTACTCCATTTACAGAGCGACACATAGCACTGGGTGCTAAGATGCACGACTTCGCAGGCTACAATATGCCTATCGAGTACCCTACGGGGATCCTTGAGGAGCATATGAATGTGATCAACGGCGTCGGCGTCTTTGACGTGTCACACATGGGAGAGTTTTGGGTCAAGGGACCGAAGGCTCTCGAATTCCTACAGAAAGTATCTAGCAACGATGCCTCCAAGCTAGAGGTGGGGCAGATACAGTACAGCTGCTTCACGACGGAGCAGGGCACACTACTAGACGACTTCCTCGTCTATCGCTACGAGGAGGACAAGTACATGCTCGTCCCCAACGCTGCTAACGTGGTCAAGGACTGGGCGTGGTGCCTCAAGCAAAACGATATGGGCGCTGACCTAGAGGATGGCTCTGCCAAGGTCGGACAGCTAGCCGTACAGGGACCCAAGGCAACACAAGTCCTACAGCGTCTGACGGACATCAATCTACTCGACATCCCTTACTACCACTTTAAGGTAGGCACCTTCGCAGACTGCCCTAACGTGATCATCTCTAATACGGGCTACACGGGTTGCGGAGGCTTCGAGCTTTACTTCTTCCCTCAGTATGCCGACAAGATATGGGACGCTATCTTTGAGGCTGGCAAGCCCGAGGGCATCATGCCAGCTGGTCTGGGTGCACGCGATACGCTCCGTCTGGAGGCTGGTTTCTGCCTCTACGGCAATGATATCGACGATCAGCACACAGCACTAGAGAGTGGCCTAGGCTGGATCACCAAGCTTACAGACAATAAGCCCGCTCTCGTGGGTCGTGAGGCGCTACTCAAGCAGAAAGCTGAGGGCGTAACACGCAAGCTCGTCGCCTTTGAGATGGTCGACAAGGGCATCCCCCGTCAGCACTACGACATAGTCAACGAGGCTGGTGAGAAGATCGGCGTCGTCACCTCTGGGACTATGTCTCCCGCCCTCAAGGTAGGCATCGGTATGGGCTACGTCTCTACGGAGTACAGCAAGATAGACAGCAAGATCTACATCGCCGTCCGCAAGCGTAACCTCGAGGCTAAGGTGGTCAAGCCCCCCTTTCGCAAGTAATCATATGCTGCGCTAAGCTATTTAAGCTACAAACAGCACGCTAAGCAAAGCCCTCCACTGAGCAACTCACCCTCACTCGTGGAGGGCTTTGACATCGGCTCAACAAATTTTCCTTCCTTATGGTACATCTAACTTTTGACATTTGTCCTTGCCCTGCGCTCTACCCTTACTACCATCAGGAGGACAGCGTGGTGGTCGTGGTGGACATACTGCGTGCTGGCACCTCGATGGTGGCGGCCTTTGACCATGGCGCTAAGGAGATCATTCCCGTGGCGACGACCGAGGAGGCGGAGAGCTTTCTCGGTAAGGGCTACGTGGTAGCTGCCGAGCGCAATGCGATGCGTTGTCCGTGGGCTGACCTGGGCAACGATCCCTCCGAGTTTACCGCTGAGCGGATCGGCGGACGTAGCATCGTATTCACGACGACCAACGGAACCCAAGCCATTCACGCAGCTAGGGAGGCTGGCGCAGCGAAGATCATCGTAGGCGCTTTTAGCAATCTCACCGCAGTGGCGCGCCACTGCCAAGCTTCGGGGCGTGCCGTGACGGTACTCGCTTCTGGCTGGCAAAACAGCTTCTGCATCGAAGACACGCTCTACGGCGCAGCGCTCCTAGACAAGCTAGAGGAGCTGGGCACTACCTACCGACTCACCGACAGCAGTCGCACAGCGCTAGAGCTGTACCGCGAGCACCGTGCTCACCTCTACGACTACCTTTATAATTGCGATCACAACCAGCGTCTGATACAGCGTGGCTATCCCGAGAGCTTACGTCTTTGCCTCGAGCAAGACTGCTCAATACACATCCCCACGCTCAACGAAGCTGGGCAACTCTATGTCTAAACCACTGCCCTCAGCGCTAATTTCCGTACATTTGCAACGTAAGCAGTTTCAGATCCATTATACACAACACCCGCTATGATTAGTTACTTTGTCCTTGGTGATACGATTTATGCCGTCTCACATACCACAGCTCTCAGCGAGGAGACCTGCGAGCGTCTCTCGTGGCTCTTCGGCGGAACGCAGCTGGCTCCCGAGTCTCATCTCGAGGGAACCTTTGTGGGACCTCGTCCTACGCAGGTGACCCCATGGAGCACCAATGCTGTGGAGATAACGCAAAACATGCGCATCGCTGGCATCGATCGTATCGAGCAGCTCACACGTACTCACGAGGCGAAGCCACACTACGACCCGATGCTCCAAGCGATCTACAAGGGGCTAGGTCAGGAGAGCTTCGCCATGACCGCTGAGCCACAGCCGATTCGTGAGATCACGGACCTAGCGGCGTACAACGAGGAGGAGGGACTAGCTCTAAGCGAGGAGGAGCTAGCTTACCTGCAGGGTGTCTCGGCACGCATTGGTCGCCCGCTGACTGACTCTGAGGTTTTTGGCTTCTCACAGGTCAACTCAGAGCACTGCCGACACAAGATATTCAACGGCACCTTCGTCATTGATGGTTTGCGACAAAACGATTCGCTCTTTGCGATGATCAAGCAAACCTCCAAGGAGAACCCCAACGGCATCGTATCGGCTTACAAGGACAATGTGGCTTTTGTCAAGGGTCCCCGCGTCTGGCAGTTTGCGCCAACGAGCGCGACGAAGCCCTCGCTCTTTACACTGCGGGAGCGCAATACGGTCTTGGCTCTAAAGGCTGAGACGCACAACTTCCCCACGACAGTCGAGCCCTTCAACGGAGCGGCTACTGGCTCGGGCGGTGAGATTCGTGACCGTATGTGCGGTGGCAAGGGATCGCTACCACTCTCTGGTAGTGCCGTCTACATCACCTCCTACCCACGTCTAGAGAAGGATCAGAAGCTTAGCCCCGCCAAGCTAGACCCACGTCCGTGGCTTTACCAGTCTCCGCAAGAGATCCTGACGAAAGCGAGCGACGGCGCTAGTGACTTTGGCAATAAGTTTGGACAGCCCTTGATCAACGGTTCGCTACTGACCTTTGAGCATCAGGAAAGTGCCGACAGCACGCTCTACGGCTACGACAAGGTGATCATGCTAGCGGGCGGTATGGGCTACGCTCCCCAAGAGGATGCCAAGAAGGAGACGCCACAGCCTGGTGAGACGGTCGTACTACTCGGTGGCGACAACTACCGCATCGGGATGGGTGGCGGTGCCGTCAGCTCTGTCGCTACGGGCGAGTACAGTAGCGGTATAGAGCTTAATGCGGTACAGCGTGCCAACCCTGAGATGCAGAAGCGTGTCCTCAACGTGGTCCGCGCCATCAGCGAGCAGGGCGACAACCCGATCGTGAGCATCCACGACCACGGCGCTGGCGGACACCTAAACTGTCTCACCGAGCTCATCGAAGAGACTGGAGGGCGCATCGACATTGACGCACTACCCGTAGGTGACCCGACGCTCTCCGCTAGAGAGATCATCGGCAATGAGAGCCAAGAGCGTGTCGGTCTGCTCATCCAGGAGCGTGAGTACGCGCAGATGGAGCAGATAGCACGTCGTGAGGGCAGCCCTATATATAAGGTAGGCGAGACGACCGACGATGAGCGCCTCCTCTTTAGCACAGAGCGAGAGGGACGTGCAGCCATTGACTTAGCCGTGTCCGACCTTTTGGGGCAGTCGCCCAAGACCGTTATGGAGGACGAGACGGTCGCTCACCAATTTGCACCAGTAAGCTATGACAAAGAGCTCTGGCGCCAATATCTAGACAAAGTCTTGACCCTCGAAGCGGTCGCCTCTAAGGATTGGTTGACCAACAAAGTGGATCGCTCTGTGACGGGTCGTGTGGCACAGCAACAGTGCGTCGGTGCGCTCCAGCTACCGCTTTCCGATCTCGGCGCTATGGCACTAGACTATGACGGCAAGAGCGGCATGGCTACTGCCGTAGGACATGCTCCTCAGGTGGCACTCATCGATGCTGGGGCTGGCTCTCGAATGGCTATCGCAGAGGCTCTGACGAACATTGTCTTTGCCCCCATCGAGGGCGGCATACGTGGCATCTCGCTCAGTGCAAACTGGATGTGGCCTTGTCGTAACAAGGGCGAGGACGCACGTCTCTATCAGGCGGTGCAGGCTTGTAGCGAGTTTGCCATAGATCTAGGGATTAACATCCCGACGGGCAAGGACTCGCTCTCTATGACGCAGAAGTATCCCGACGGAAAGCAGGTGATGAGCCCAGGCACACTGATCATCACCGCTGCAGCTCCCGTGAGCAACGTCAGAGGCATCGTGACGCCTGAGCTCAAGGCGGCTAAGCAGAGCCGTCTGCTTTACATAGACTTTAGCTTTGCTCCGATGGCACTCGGTGGCTCAGCTTTGGCACAAGCATTGGGACAGCTGGGCGACAGCTTCCCCACAGTCGGCGACACCGACTACTTCGCCACCGCCTTTGAGGCCGTTCAGGAGTTGATCCATAAGGGGTTAGTCCTTGCTGGTCACGACATCTCGGCAGGCGGTATGGTCACGACGCTCTTGGAGATGTGCTTTGCCAATACGCAGGGCGGCGCTGAGATCAGCCTAGACGCACTCGCCAATGTGGACCTCGTCACGGCACTCTATAGCGAGAACCCAGGCGTCATTCTACAGGTTTCTAAGGCAGAGCAGGCGAAGCGTATCCTCGAGGAGAACGAGATCGCTTATGCCGACCTAGGCGCACCCACCGAGTCTCGCCTGCTGATGATCCATCAAGAGGGCAAAACGTACGAGATCGACATCGATGCCGCGCGCAAGTGCTGGGCAAACAAATCTTACTTGCTAGACTGCTTCCAGAGTGGCGAAGCTCCAGCAACGAGTCGCTACGAGAACCTTGGCAAGCAGCCCGTACAGTGGCGCTTCCCGCACGCTTTCGCTGGCACTTATGCAGGTCTCGGTCTAGAGCCTCATCGCACGAAGGCATCTGGCATCAAGGCGGCTATCCTACGTGACAACGGCACCAACGGTGAGCGTGAGATGGCTTACGCACTGCACCTCGCAGGCTTTGACGTGGTGGACGTCCATCTGACCGATCTCATCGAGGGACGCACCGACCTAGCCGACGTTCGCATGCTCGTTTACTGTGGTGGCTTCTCGCACTCCGATGTCTTAGGCTCTGCCAAGGGCTGGGCTGCGGGCATCCTTTACAATGAGCGGGCTCGCAAGGCTATCGAAGCTTTCTACGCTCGTCCCGACACCCTCTCACTCGGCATCTGCAACGGCTGTCAGCTTATGGCTCAGCTCGGTCTCCTCGGCAAGGATGCTCAGGGCGAAAGCCTCTTCAATCTGGAGCACAACGCCTCACACAAGTTTGAGTCCAACTTCCTAACCGTAGACATCGCCGACACCGGCGCTATCTTGACACAAGGCCTCGAGGGCTGTCAGCTCGGTGTCTGGGTGGCTCACGGCGAGGGACGCTTCGTCTGCCCCACGATACCTGATGAGCAGATTGCAGCGCGCTACCATTACGACACCTACCCCGGCAATCCTAATGGTTCTGAGCGTGGCATCGCAGCACTTTGCAGTAGCGATGGCCGTCACCTAGCTATGATGCCTCACCCAGAGCGTGCTACGCTCACCTGGCAGTGTGGCTTCTACCCCGAGGAGCGTCGCCAGGAGGATCAGGTCTCACCGTGGATACAGTTCTTCCGCAACGGTTACGAGTGGCTTGCCCAGCAGTAGTCCCCGCCACCTAGCCTATGCCTGAGATAAGCCGTGAGCATCTCTGTATCTATGCCTTGACACAGCTCAAGGGCGTATCGCTACAGCTCGCTCGCCATCTGATAGAGTTTGCCGGATCAGCCACAGCACTATGGGCTGATCCACAAGCTCTGGCAAGGCTCAACGGACACGTCTACACGCATCTCTACCCGCTCCTACGGAACCAGACTAAGCTCGAGGAAACGCAAGCGCAGCTACAGCGCACCGCCGATCTAGGCATTCAAATAGTCAGCATCTACGATGCAGACTACCCTCCCCTACTCCTACAGTGTGCCGATGCACCACTGATACTCTTTTACCTAGGCGACCTAGCGCCACTCCATGCGGAGCAGACGCTCAGCGTCGTTGGTACGCGCAAACCTTCGCAGCATGGTGTCGAGGATCTGCAGACGATCATCGGTCATCTGCCCAGCGTGACCGACAGCGTGACCATCGTCAGCGGTCTGGCACTCGGGCTAGACGCTGTCGCACACAAGGCGGCGCTGCAGGCGGGCTTGCCCACCGTTGCTGTGCTGGCGCACGGGCTTCACATGATCTATCCGAGCAATCACCGCAACCTCGCTCGTAGCATCGTATCTCGCGGTGGCGCTCTACTCTCCGAGTACCCTGCTGGTGTCAAGCCTCAGCGACATCAGTTCGTCTTGCGCAATCGTATTGTGGCGGGGCTTACGCAGGCGACCCTCGTCGGTCAGTCTGCCGAGCGTGGCGGTTCGCTCATCACGGCTCACCAAGCCTTTGACTACGACCGTGCCGTCTACGCCCTCCCGGGTCGTCCCTCAGATCGTGAAAACGAAGGGTGCAACAACCTTATCTACAACAATATCGCCAAGCTCATCACCTCAGCCACTCACCTCTGCGAAGACCTCGAGTGGAAGAAGCCCGACCATGAGGCGCGCAGTGCCGTCAGCTCCATGTCTCACGAGAGCAAGCTCAATGCTCTGCGAGCTCGCCTAGAGCCTGAGACACGTCCCCTCCTCGAACTACTCATAGAGAGCGGTGATGGCCTCTCGATCGATGCTATCTGTGACCAGACGCTCATGGGCGTCGACGAAGTAAGCTTCCGACTCTTCCTCCTCGAGAGCGAAGGCGCCGTCTCGCTCCAGCCCGATGGGCGCTACAAGCTACAACTCTAGCCCAATCCTCCTCCCCCACAAATATACTAGATTGTTGACTTTTGCAACAGGCTCTACGGAGGAAATCGGCAATTCCCAGGTGAAGACTTTTCATTCTCCACAGAGGTACAGAAAAGTTCTTCCAAACTTTCATTTCATTCTTCCGAAGTTTCATTTCATTCTTCCGAAGTTTCATTTCGCCCCTCGGTGAAGAATTTTCGTTTTCTCGTGAGCTATTGAGGATTTCCTCCGTGGACATCAGAACCTTATCGTTCCCTAAAAGTAAATGTCTTACTCTTGAATCTGCTTTTTTTAAGGTAAGACATTGCTGAAAGGGGATGCGTCAGTCGAGGTATTCGTCTAGTAGATATGGGCGTAGGAGGTCGCACGCCTCGTCGGTGTAGCGTTGCTGCACGGTGCGTATCGCTAGACGCTCCGATAGACAAGGCGCAGACGGTGTCTCGGAGCGATGCCACTGTGTCAAGATTCGTATGGCGGGCTGCCCTACGTGGTGGTGTAGTCCGCAAAGCCGTGTGAGATTGTAGCGGTGTAGCACCGCCTCCCGACGCAGGAGGGGCAGTGCCTCGACGGGTGTGACGAGACAGAGCGTTGGCTCAGGAGCAACGAGTGACTCTAGATAACGAAAGAGCAGGTGTGGCGCGAAGCCTTCCCCCGTGTGGCGTGCCTGACGAAGCGATGCCGTAGCGGGCTGGAGTCCGTCGTAGTAAGGAGGATTGGAGACGATAAGGTCGTAGTGACGGAGGGGTAAAGCTAGCTCTGGCGCGGTAATGTCACACGACAGTGCCGTGAGCCGATTGCTATAGGGAGAGCGGGAGAAGTTTTCCTGAGCAGTACGGACCGCTTCGTCATCAATGTCGATAGCGGTGACCATGGCTCTGGGATAGGTCTGCGCGAGCATCAGCGATAGGATGCCGGTCCCTGTTCCCACATCTAGGACTTGACTGGCTGTGTGAGCCGTCCTCGCCCACGCTCCGAGGAAGAGCGCATCGGTAGAGATACGCATAGCACAAGCCCCCTGCATGAGAGCGTAGTGTCGCATGCAGAAGGGCTTGTCCATAGTTTTATTTGGCCGTTGGCTGTTGGCTGTTCTTTTGCTGTTAGTACTCTTGCCAGCTCTTGATCTCTAGCTCTTCTAGTGAGAGCGTACAGAATGCCTTAATATAGGTGGCAGCAAGGCGTGCATTGGTGATCAGAGGGATGTTGAGATCAATCGCTGCACGGCGTAGCTTGTAGCCATTGGTCAGTTCACCCGTAGAGAGGTTCTTATTGATGTTGACCACTAGGTCTACCTCATGCTGGTGTAGCAGATCAAGTGCCTGTGGCTGCTCGGTGCTGTCAGGCCAGTGAACGAGCGTGGCGGGGACCCCGTTCTCCTCTAGGAAGTGCTGCGTACCTGCCGTAGCGTAGAGCTTGTAGCCTTTCTTATGGAGGAGCTGCGATGCCTCAAGGAGGTCAGCCTTTTGCTTAGCGCCACCCGTTGAGAGGAGGATGCCACGCTCTGGTATGTGATGACCCACGGAGAGCATCGCCTTGAGGATAGCCTCCTCGGTGTCTTCGCCGATACAACCCACTTCGCCCGTGGAAACCATATCGACACCTAGCACGGGATCAGCCTTTTGCAAGCGGGAGAAGGAGAACTGCGAAGCCTTGATCCCCACATAGTCTAGCGAGAAGGCATCCTTCGTCGGGTGCTCATAGGGCAGTCCTAGCATGATCTTGGTTGCTAGGTCGATGAAGTTGAGTCGCAACACCTTGCTCACGAAGGGGAAGCTACGCGAAGCACGAAGGTTGCACTCAATCACTTTGATCTCGTTGCCTCGTGCGAGGAACTGGATGTTGAACGGTCCTGAGATGTGTAGCGCCTCGGCTATCTGACGCGAGATGCGCTTGATGCGTCGTACGGTCTCAACGTAAAGCTTCTGAGCGGGGAACTGGATGGTTGCATCGCCACTGTGGACACCGGCGAACTCGATATGCTCGCTGATCGCATAGGCGATGATCTCGCCATGATCGGCGACGGCATCCATCTCAATCTCCTTGGCATGCTCGACAAACTGCGACACGACCACGGGGTGGTCTTGGGACACATTGGCTGCGAGCTGCAAGAAGCGGAGTAGCTCCTCCTGATTGGAGCAGACATTCATCGCAGCTCCTGAGAGGACGTAGCTAGGACGCACCAAGACGGGGTAGCCTACACGATCCACGAAGCGGTCAATATCCTCAATGGTGGTGAGCTCGCTCCACTCGGGCTGGTCAATGCCTAGCTCGTCTAGCATGGCGGAGAACTTGTGTCGATCCTCCGCATGGTCTATATCTTCGGCTTGCGTTCCTAGGATGGTGACCCCATTGGCGGCAAGACGTAGTGCTAGGTTGTTCGGAATCTGACCACCCGTAGCTAGGATGACACCCTTGGGAGCCTCTAGGTCTATGATATCCATGACGCGCTCGAAGGTGAGCTCGTCAAAGTAGAGACGGTCTGACATATCGAAGTCTGTACTGACGGTCTCTGGATTGTAGTTGATCATGATAGAGCGCAGACCCGCCTTGCGAATGGTGTGTAGCGCATTGACACCGCACCAGTCAAACTCGACGGAGCTACCGATACGATAAGCTCCCGAGCCTAGCACGATGACCGACTTGCCGTCCTGCTCTGTGGCTATGTCGTGCTCCTCACCATGATAAGTGAGGTAGAGGTAGTTGCTCTCGGCTGGTACCTCGGCGGCTAGCGTGTCGATCTGCTTGACATAAGGTAGTATGCCGAGGCTCTTGCGGTGCTGGCGTACTAGGTCAGCCTCTTTGTGGAGGGGCTTCTTGTACTCCTTGGTGACGGCACGAGCAATCTGGAAGTCGGTGAAGCCTTGCTCCTTAGCTTGTCGTAGTAGCTCGGCGGGGAGACTCTCGATGGAGTCACAAGTGCCCAGTGTCTCGGCGGTCTCTAGGATGCCTTGGAGGCGATAGAGGAACCAGCGGTCTATCTTCGTAAGCTCGTGGATCTGCTCCACGCTGTATCCCTGACGGAACGCTTTGCTGATGACGAAGATGCGGGTATCCGTTGGCTCTCGTAGGGCTGTGTCGATGTCGGGGATGACGAGCTCTTTGTTTTCGCAGAAGCCGTGCATGCCCTGCCCTATCATGCGGAGTCCCTTTTGGATTGCCTCCTCAAAGGTGCGACCGATAGCCATCACCTCGCCGACAGACTTCATGCTACTACCGAGTTGACGAGACACGCCGTGGAACTTACCGAGATCCCAGCGAGGTATCTTGCAGACACAGTAGTCTAGCGCAGGCTCGAAGAAGGCTGGCGTGGAACCTGTCACCGCATTCTGCACCTCAAAGAGTCCATAGCCTAGTCCGAGCTTCGCAGCAACGTGTGCGAGGGGATAGCCAGTAGCTTTGCTCGCTAGAGCTGAGGAGCGTGAGAGACGCGCATTGACCTCGATGACACGGTAGTCCTCACTGTAAGGGTCGAGGGCGTACTGCACATTGCACTCGCCTACGACACCGAGGTGACGAATGATCTTGATGGCTATCGTCCGGAGCTTGTGATACTCGTCGTTGGAGAGGGTCTGCGAGGGAGCGATGACGATGCTCTCACCAGTATGGATGCCGAGCGGGTCAAAGTTCTCCATATTACAGACGGTGATGCAGTTGTCGTAAGCGTCTCGCACCACCTCGTACTCAATCTCTTTCCAGCCACGCAAGCTCTTCTCAATCAGGAGCTGTGGGGAGAAGGCGAAAGCTTTCTCAGCAAGGACTCTGAGCTCCTCATCATTGTCGCAGAATCCACTACCCAAGCCTCCCAAGGCGTAGGCAGCTCGTACGATGACGGGGTAGCCTAGTTGGTTGGCAGCGACGAGAGCGTCCTCCATCGTGGTGACAGCGTGGCTCTGGATCGTCTTGACCTCTATCTCGTCAAGCTTCTCGACAAAGAGCTCGCGGTCTTCGGTCGCCATAATGGTCTCGACGGGTGTACCGAGGACATCGATGCCGTAACGCTCCAAGACACCAGACTGGAAGAGCTGAACTCCACAGTTGAGTGCGGTCTGCCCACCGAAGGCTAGCATGATGCCGTCGGGACGCTCACGCTCTATGACACGCTCTACGAAGTAAGGCGTGACGGGTAAGAAATAGACCGCATCAGCAACGCCTTCGCTGGTCTGAACCGTAGCGATATTGGGGTTGATGAGGACGGTCTTGATACCCTCCGCTTTGACAGCTTTGAGAGCTTGTGAGCCTGAATAGTCAAATTCGCCTGCCTCTCCGATCTTGAGTGCGCCAGATCCGAGTAGGAGTATCTTATTGTATTGCTTACGCTGAGTCATGGTTTGGTCGAGCTTGATGGGTTATTTCGACAATTGTGGGTAGTTCAAGACGGTGTCCTGGAAGTCAGTGAAGAAGCTGAGCGCATCTAGCGGACCGCCCTTTGCCTCTGGGTGGAACTGTACCGAGCGAAATGGCAGGTCGGTGTGCATTAACCCCTCATTGGTGCCATCGTTGAGGTTGGTGTACCACTCTTCCCATCCCTGAGGGAGTGTCGCTGAGTTGACAGCGTAGCTATGGTTCTGGCTAGTAATGAGGCACTGAGTTGAATTAACCCGTCGGACAGGTTGGTTGTGTCCGTGATTGCCGTACTTCATCTTATAGATCTTGGCACCAGAGGCAAGCGCCATCAGCTGATTGCCCATGCAGATGCCGTAAGTGGGGAGCTGACGCTCGAAAGCATACTGTATCTGTCTGATCGTCTCCTTGCAGCAAGTTGGGGAGCCAGGGCCATTACTGATGAAGACACCACGCAGTCCCTCGATCTGCTCCAAAGGATAGTCCCAAGGGACACGATGGAGGGTGAAGCGCTCGTCAATGAGCGAGCGCAGGATGTTGTCCTTGAGTCCACAGTCGATCAAAGCTATATGACAGTCGCCCGAACCGTAGATGCGAGGTTCGTGGCAAGAGGCTTGAGCGACTAAGTTTTGGTCTCCGATGGCGGGCTCTATGGGAGTGGTCTCGCCCTCGATGGTTATCGTGCCGACCTGGATACCGTGGTCACGCAGATGCTTGGTCAGAGCTCGTGTATCGATGCCTGTAATCCCCACGACGCCCTGCTCTGCCATGAAGTCTCCTAAGGACTGCTCCGCATTCCAGTGGGAGTACTCAGGCGAGTAGCTATTGACTATCAGAGCACGCATGAGACAGCCGTCACTCTCGTAGTATCTGGGGATGTCGTACTCATCTCGAGTGGCTGCGGGGACACCGTAGTTGCCCACCATCGGATAGGTCATCACCAAGATCTGACCCATATAGCTGGGGTCGGTGAGCGACTCGGTGTAACCATTCATGGCTGTATTAAAGACTACCTCACCAGCCAACTGTCTAGTCGCACCGAAGTGCCAGCCCGTGTAGGTAGATCCGTCTTGTAGCGTGAGCGTAGCTTTGCGCTGTGTGGATATTTGCATGATTATTGGGTGAAAAGAGCGTCTATGTCTATTTGCGATTGTACTGCTGCTCGTAGTAAGCGATGAAAGCATCGTTGACGAGATGGGACCCGCCAGGCGTTGGGTAGTCGCCCGTAAAGTACCAGTCGCCTGGATGATGAGGGATAGCTTCGTGTAGAGCCTCTACTGTTTGGTAGACAATGCTAACCTCTGCCTTGATCCCGTCAGACTTGACGAGTTCAGCGATCTTAGCTGAGATCTCTTCCTCTGTAAAGGGAGCGTAGAGGGTCTTGATCACGTTGGGGACGTACTCCGTGAGCGGGTGCTCTCTGAGAGCCATTGCCTCACGGTATGCCTCGTCAAGCATACGCTGCTGGCCTCGCTCCTGAAGAAGTGCGATCATAGCTCTAAAGGCTATGAACTCGTCTACGTGACGCATATCTATGCCGTAGTAGTCGGGATAGCGGATCTGTGGAGCACTGGAGACGAAGACTATCTTGCGCGGCCCTAAGCGATCTAGGATCGTGAGGATGCTCTGGCGTATCGTCGTGCCTCGTACGATACTATCGTCGATGACCACGAGATTGTCCACGCCACGCTCGATGGAGCCGTAGGTGACGTCGTAGACGTGCGTCGCTAGGTCGTTGCGCGTATTGCCCTCGGAGATGAAGGTGCGTAACTTGATATCCTTGATGGCGACCTTCTCACTACGTATCCGTTGCGAGAGAATATGCTTTAGTTGCTCGTCAAAGTCGGGAGCTCCTAACGCTTGCTCAATCTGCTCCGCCTTGCGCTCGTTAAGTTCGAGGTTTAGTCCCTCCAGCATACCAAAGTAAGCGACCTCGGCGGTGTTTGGGATAAAGGAGAAGACCGAGTGAGTCAAGTCTCCGTCTATCTCTCTGAGGATAGCAGGCGTGAGGAGCTGTCCCAGCATCTTGCGCTCACGATAGATGTCTCGATCACTACCACGAGAGAAGTAAATACGCTCGAAGGAGCAAGCTTTCAGTTCTCCAGGCTCCAGGATCTGCGTGATACTCGGATTAGCTTTGTTGTCTATGGTGAGCGCCTCGCCAGGGTTTAGCTCAAGAACCTTGTCATAGGTCACATTCATCACCGTCTGAATCACGGGACGCTCGCTAGCAACGACGATGATCTCGTCATCAATGTAGTAGAATGCGGGGCGGATGCCATTACGATCTCTCAGGACGAAAGAATCTCCCGATCCCGTCATACCGCACATCACAAAGCCTCCATCCCAGATAGGACTAGTACGACGGAGCACGTTGGTCAGATCCAGATGATCCTCTATGAAGTGCGTTATGTCCATCCCCTCTAGCCCCTGCTCCTCGTGAGCGATCTTGTAGAGACGCTCCACCTCACGGTCTAGACGGTGACCTACTTGGTCTAATATAATATGTGTGTCACTAGAAGTACGAGGGTGCTGACCGATGGCGGTGATTTCGTCAAAGATGCCCGACACATTGGTCAGGTTAAAGTTACCACACACCGCCAGTGACTTCGCTCTCCAGTTGCTACGGCGAACCATCGGATGTACGAATGTCATTCCCGCCAAGTCTGTCGTGCTGTAGCGTAGATGACCCATGTAGCAATCCCCCAGGAAAGGCGTATAGCGCTCAGCTTGCGTCGCTTCCTCTACGGTAGGCGTCGTACCATCGTGAGCTGAGGCTATGGTCTCGTGTACCGTCTTGAAGATCTCCGTAATAGCGTTACTACCGAGAGCTCTCTCTCGATAGATATACTCGTCACCTGGAGGGGCTTGTGTCTTAACCACAGCCAGTCCAGCGCCATCTTGCCCACGGTTGTGCTGCTTCTCCATCAGGAGGTAGAGCTTGTTCAGCCCGTAGAGGGTCGTACCGTAGTGCTCTGCGTAGTACTCTAGAGGTTTGCGTAGTCGTATGAGTGCTATCCCGCACTCGTGCTTGAGAGGTTCCATTGATTCGCCGAGGGTTATATCTTAGTTAGCGACGCTTCTTGTTTTGCTCACGCATGAGCTTCTCTTGCTCCTTCTGCATCTGCTCGAGACGCGCCATAAAGCCTTTCTTCTTGGGCTTCTTCTGGTTCTCCTCGAGACGTGCCAGCACCTTATCCTCATTGATCAGTAGTCGGCTAGCGAGGAACTGCAGGATCGTGATCAGCGTAGAGATAAAGTAGTAGTAGGTCAGACCAGCCGCATTGCTATTGAAGAAGATGAAGAACATGATCGTCATCATGTAAGGCATAAAACGCATCATCTTCATCTGCGAACCACTAGCTCCGCCTGACATACTCATCGTATAGCGAGAGTAAATGATATTGGTGACAGCCCATAGCAAGCAGAAGAGACTGATATGGTTACCACCCAGTAGCCCCGTGATGAAAGGTATGTCCGTGCTCCACGAAATAATCGGGTCGTAGGTCGAGAGGTCCTTGACCCAGAGGAAGCTCTCCCCACGAAGGTCTATAGCCGTCGGGAAGAACATATAGAGCGCTATCAAGAAAGGCATCTGTAGCAACATCGGCAAGCAGCCACTCATCGGGCTAGCTCCCGCATTGCGGTATAGTTGCATCGTCGCTTGGCTACGCTTCATCATCATCTGCTGATCATCGCCCGCATACTTAGCATTGATCGCCTCTACCTGTGGCTTCAAGACACGCATCTTAGCTTGCGACAGATAGCTCTTGAAGGTTAGCGGTGAGAGCACCAGCTTGATAATGATTGTCAGCAAGAGGATGATGATACCCCAGTTAGAGATAAAGCCCTGGAGGAAGTTTATCAGCGGACGAATCAGAGTGACATTGATCCATCTAAAGAGCGAGCCACCCACATAGATCATCCGCTTGAGGTCTAGTCGCTGCGCCTTGTCCACGCCAGCGTCTATGCTCTTGAGCATGTTGTAGTCTAGAGGTCCCATGAAGAGTGCAAAGTTCGCCTTGCGCCCATCACGTATATCCATTGCGAAAGCCCCTTGATACTTGCAGTCCTTGATATAGTTTGTCTCCTTAGGCTCAGTCGTGAAGGACATCTTGTTCTCCTCTAGACGCGTATCTCCCAGACCAATGAGGACGGTGCTAAAGAACTTATCCTTCATCGCCACCCACTGGATCTTCTCACGGACATCCTTCTCCTGCGTCATTTTGGTCTCCTTGAGCTTCTCTACATCATCGCCCGGATACTTATAATATATAGTAGAGTACTGATTCTCAAACTTCCAGGAGAGCTCCTGACGCGGTATGCGCAGGCTCATCTCTAAGTCTTGCATAGCATTGTTACTATGTAGGAGCGATCCTAAGCCTTGCGCCTCGATAGCCATACCGAGCATATACCCCTCGTGAGGCATCGTGTAGATGATGCGGAGGTAGCTTGACGAGTCTATCGGGAGCGTCATCTGAAGCGTGGAGTCGTTGGGCTGGCTAGCTAGCCAAATCAGATCTTTCGTCTCTAGGATTTGGTTTTGATTCGTCCGTATAGGCAGATTGAGCATAAAGTCTCCAGGAGCAAAGAGTTGCACCTGCGTACTATCGTAGCTCTTGTAGTCCGCTAGCTCAGCCGAGACTGGCATAGCCCCCTGTGTGGTAAAGGTGACGCTAAGCTTATCATTGGACATCGTGTACTCCTTAGCAGACTGAGCCATCAACTGGCTAAAAGCGTAGAGCGAGTCTACAGAAGCAGGCTTTGCTACATCTGAAGTCGTTTGGGCCTCCTCTGCAGAGGCTGTAGCGGCATTCGTTGCGACCTGAGTGGTATCAGTCGCAGGAGTAGGCGTGGATGCAGGCTTCTGCTTAGGAAGTAGGAAGACCGAGTAGACAACGATGACCACACCAATCAAAACGATACCTATGAGGTTTGATTTATTCATCTAAAGTATAGAGTATGTCGTGTATAAAAGAAACTGCTCGAGATGTGCGCCCCTATCGATTGCTAATTGCTGAGATAAAGGCCATAAAGATCGGGCTAGGCTGCAAGACTGTGCTACTGTACTCGGGGTGGTACTGCACACCGATATACCAAGGGTGTCCCTCTAGCTCGAGCGCCTCGACGAGACCCGTCTCGGGATTGGTACCTACGCACTTAAAGCCCGCCTCCTCAAAGGCGGTACGGTACTGACTGTTGAACTCATAGCGGTGTCTATGTCTCTCTGAGATCAAGAGCTTGCCATAAGCTTCTGCCAGCTTAGAGCCCTCCTTCAGTTCGCATTCATAAGCACCTAGTCGCATGGAGGCGCCTAGGTCTGAGACCGCCTTCTGCTCGTCCATCAGGTCAATAATCTTATTGGCTGCTGTAGGCTTGATCTCGGTCGTGTTACAATCCTCTAGACCCAGCACATTCTGCGCAAACTCAATAGCCATACACTGCATACCTAGGCAAATGCCGAGCGTCGGGATCTGATGCGTACGGGTATACTCCAGAGCAATCAACTTACCCTCTACACCTCTAGAGCCAAAGCCAGGAGCCACCACTACCCCATCGTAGCCACTCAGTAGCTTCTCCACATTGTCCTTGGTGATGCTCTCGCTATGTATCGAGGTTAGCTTGAGCTTACGGTCATGGTATACACAGCTCTGGAGCAGTGCCTCGTCGATAGACTTGTAGGCATCCTGTAGCTCTACATACTTACCCACGAGTGCGATGTGTAGCTCCTTGGTAGCCGACTTCATCCGATGAACGAAGTCGCGCCAACTCTCTAGCTTAGGTGTCTCGCCCACCTCTAGACCAGCTTGCTGGATCACCTGTCGATCCAGTCCCTGCTCCTGCAAGAGTAGCGGTATCTCATAGATCGAGGGCATATCAATACTCTGGAAGACACTCTCCTTAGAGACATTACAGAAGAGTGCCACCTTATCTAGTATCTCATTGCTCAGCTTATGCTCCGTACGAAGCACTAAGATATCGGGCTGAATACCCTCCTCCTGGAGTTGCTTCACCGAGTGCTGCGTAGGCTTCGTCTTATACTCTTTAGCTGCTGCGATAAAGGGCACATAAGTCAGATGGACACAGACGCAGTGGTTCTTGAGCTCCCACTTGAGCTGACGTACACTCTCTAGGAAGGGCAGCGACTCGATATCTCCGACCACACCACCTATCTCCGTGATGACAAAGTCGTAGTGATGCTTCATACCCAGACGACGTACGCTCCGCTTAATCTCATCCGTGATATGCGGGATCACCTGCACCGTCTTACCGAGGTAGTCCCCGTGGCGCTCCTTATTGATCACGCTCTGATAGATACGTCCCGTGGTGATGTTGTTCTCCCGAGAGGTGCGGATATTGAGGAAGCGCTCATAGTGACCCAAGTCTAGATCCGCTTCGTGACCATCCTCTGTCACATAGCACTCGCCATGCTCGTATGGATTGAGCGTCCCTGGGTCGATGTTTATATAAGGGTCAAACTTCTGGATCGTAACCTTGTATCCACGAGCTTGAAGCAGTTTGCCAAGACTGGCGGCTACAATGCCCTTACCAAGTGAGGAGACCACGCCTCCCGTCACAAAGATGTATCGTGTATCGGTCATAACAGTGCTATATAATTAGAGGTACCACACTCCATTAAAACTTAAGTCTGTGCAAAGGTACTAAATAGTGACCACTACGACCGCACTATTTATATATAAATCTAAGCACGCCCCCACCCGACGATCTCATCTCCACGTGAGAAATCTCAAATCCCCACGTGAGAAACGAAAATTCCCCACGGAAGGCCGAAATAAAAGTTCGGAAGAATGAAATGAAA
>NZ_CAMYEZ010000027.1 GCF_947254915.1 uncultured Porphyromonas sp.
TCCGGAGCAGGGCGAGCTCCACTCCAAATTGCATTTTGGAGTGGAAAATACGCATTGTGGTAGCTGTTCGTAAATCTTATTGAGAGCTGTAGCATCTAGCTTATTGTTATCTAGATATATGGAGCGAAGGGTTGAAGCCGTAGGCAAGAGAATCTCCTCCAGTCCACAGTTGGACAGCTTGACCTCACGTAGGTTGCTAAGCATACTGAGATTCAGACGCTGAATAGGTGTCATCACTAGGTCTAGTGTTTGAAGCTTAGTATTGGCACTAAAGTCCCAGCTAGAGATATGAACCATTGAAGCTCCGAGATAGGTCAACTCACTGAGCGATGCGAGCTCAAGCTTCGCTAAGCTCTCACACAGAGATACATCTAGATGCCTTAGAGCTACATTACTAGATAGTCGTAGTGATCTCAGAGATGCGTTGTTCACCAGGTTGAGCAGTTGTAACTTGGGTAGATTAGAGCCGTCAAACTCCTTGATAGCACTGCCAGACAGCCATAGATAGTCAAGCTCTGGTGCCTGAAAGGCTATGGTCTCAATATCGTTATCATTGATGTCATTAATGAGAAACGAAGTCAACGCTGCCGGGGTCGAGAGGAGCTTGACAGCAGAGCCGTGGGTATCGCACTTTATTTGGCTTTTTGCAGAGATCTTAGTACCAGGAGTTCCTTTGACAAAAGTACCATTACCTAAATCCACCGAGTAAGGCTGAGCTATGCGAAGCCCAAACTTAAACGGTGTAGTACTCCCCTGCTTAAGACCGATGGAGACCACCTCTACACCCTTATAGTTTGCAGCAACGCCTATAATATGCAAGGGCGACCAAGAGCTATTAGCCTTATAGCTAGCCTCGCCCTCACTCGGCACGAGTAAGTCTATCTTATCAAGTGACGTAATGCCTTCTAATGGATTACCATTACATCTAGGAGGGGTCACGCTTTCCAGCTGGATACGTTTGAGAGCTATACAGTTAGCTAGAGCCCCAGAGCCAATCGTAGTAATCGTCTTGTTCATAGCGACCTCTTGAAGAGACGAGCAGCCAGCAAACATTCGCTCTGAGAGACGCTCCATACCATATGGGAGATAGACGGTTTTCAATGCCGTGCAGCCTTCGAAAGCAGAGCGACCGATGCCACCCTTGACACCTCCCTTAAAGAAAAGAATATAGAGCGATGTACACCCCTCAAAAGCTCGCTCCCCGATACGTTGCGTAGTCGATGGGATGTTAATCATCTCTATCTTTGAGCATCCAGCAAAGGCCGCTTCACCAACCTCTTCAAGACCTGTCACGAGACTGAACTTGGCAAGAGACTGGCAACCTTTGAAAGCCTTATCACCTATGTGAGATACCTTACCAACCTTAGTGACACTTTTGAGTGATGTACACCCCTCAAAGAGTCCCTCCGGCAGGGTCTTGATAAATTTATTGAGCTGTAGCGACTTCAGACTCGTACACTGAGCAAAGGCATAAGCCCCTAAGATGCGAAGAGACTCAGGACAGTCTACCTCTTCTAGTCGAGAGGCTCCACTAAAGGCATACCGTCCTATACTCTTGAGCTGCTGAGGCAACTTCACGATCTTAATCTTAGTATGTCCAGCCAGCAAGGCATCTGGGAGTGCATTCGTCTCTTGCACTGTAATAGTCTCTGTGGGGAGCAGTTCACTCGTATAGCCTGTTCCTCCTGGCACAATGCTTGTGCCGAGCAAGTCTAAGGTCTCTAGATTGACTAACTCTCGAAGAGTCGCTAAGTCACTACTATTTAGCGTACCTGACAAAGTTAGATAGAGAACTTGGTCTCGCTCTAGTGGCAACTTGCTACTAAGCTCTCCTGCTGTAACCTCTATCTGGTAGCTACCACGCTGCTGAGCTACTGCCTTCTGAGCTAAAATCAGCCAAGGCAACAGAATGAGGGATAGGGTAAGGAATACTCTTTTCATATAAGTGTATGTATAAATTGCAACAGAAATAGGACTAAGAGTCTGGATAAAACCAGGTTATCTCTCTAGACTTCCTAGCAATCAGACGACCTTAAAAGAGTAATTACTTGTTTACTCTTCCTTTTAAACGCAAATATAGCGAACATTTCTCAAAATACACGTATTAAAGCCAAGACCGTAATCTACGGTCTTATAATTCGCTCCATCTCACTGGTGAATGTTCGGTAAGATCGTAAGCGTCTCTTTCTTTTGTCCGCTTTCATTTGGGCTCCAGTGGCCGTATAGTTGCTGTTACGTTTGATTTCTCTAGAGACGACCAACTTGTCTTTTTCTATAGTCAGAGCAACGCTGTTTTCATTTGTAATGCGTTAGCTCTAGTTAATCGGCGAAAAAGCTGTACCTTTGCGGACGGTTTTCCTATGAATCCAATTGTACACCCCGTTCTTGTGTGGCGGGGCTTGGGGTCTCTAGCGGAGCTGGGGCGTGTCTAGCATTGTCGTCTAGATGCGCTATATAAGGACTCTGGCAGAGTGCCACAGTGTAATGGGAGATTAGCAAGACTAATTTTGAGTAACACTAACTATTTGTACTAATGAAGCATTTTAATCTTAGCGCTACTGTGCGCCAGGCCGACCAGCTCGGCAAGAAAGCTACCAAAGCTCTCCGTCGTGAGGAGCTCGTACCTGTAGTCCTCTATGGGGGTAGCGAGACAAAGCATCTCGTTGTCAAGGCTGACGACCTTAATAAGCTAATCTATACTCCTGAGATTTATCTCATTGAGCTAGATGTAGCAGGTCAGCAATATAAGGCTGTCCTGAAGGATGTACAGTTTCATCCAGTGAGCGATAAGACGCTCCACGCAGACCTCTACGAGGTGAGTGAGGAGAAGCCTATCGTCATGCGTGTACCAGTCATACTAGATGGTCACGCTGTCGGTGTGAAGGCTGGTGGTAAGTTGGTTCGTGAGAAGCGGACGCTACGTGTACGTGCCGTCTACGACAAAATCCCTGAGAATCTAGTCATTGATGTCACTAAGCTCAAGCTAGGTAAGACCATTCAAGTGCACGAACTCTCTTTCGAGGGTCTTGAGTTGGTAGATGCTCCACAGGCTGTCGTTTGTGGTGTCAAGCTGACGCGCGCCGCTCGTGGTAAGGGCGCTGCTACCTCTATAGAGGATGAAAGCGAGGAGCACGAGGAGCATAGCGACTCTGAGGCATAGAGCCGTAGGTAGTTATTGTCTAGCTATACGCCCCTAGCGTATCAAGCCTAGAGTCAGATGAGGAGAGCTTACATTCCCTAATGCTGGGTGTGGGCTCTCCTTTGTATTAGGAGGATTGGAATCTGAGGATTGAGCTTGACAGTGTAGCGCTATAGTTGCTGATACATCTTCGCTAAGTCCAATATCTCTCGAGGAATTTCCCAATAGCTCACGAAAAGATGAAAATTCTCCACGGAGGGGCGAAATAAAACATCGGAAGAATGAAATGAAACTTCGGAAGAGTGAAATCAAAGTTCCGAAGAATTTTTCGTTTCCTCGCTGGAGAATCCAGAATATCTACGGATGAATTTCCCGACTTCCTCCACCTTCAGATTTCTGTCGTAGAGACGTAGATGCACTAGTCCGCTATAATGCGTTCGCCCTGCCTGTTTCCAGGCACATAGCATCTATGTGATACTTTTTCACTACCTTAGTAGACCGTATACGATTACTCACTTCAAATAAATAGCAGATTATCTCATGAATCGCGAGCAAATCATAGCACAAATACGGGCCAAGCGGAGCTATCTCTGCGTAGGTCTTGATCCAGATATACAGAAGTTGCCTCCGCACCTGCTAAAGGGGGATAATCCTATCCTGGACTTTAACAAGGCGATCATTGATGCTACGGCACAGTATGCGATAGCCTTCAAGCTCAACTTGGCTTTCTACGAGACGCTTGGGGCTTTTGGTATGCAGGTCTTCGGCGATACGGTGGATTACATACGTCAGTACTATCCTGAGCAACTGATCATCGCTGATGCTAAGCGAGGCGACATAGGCAATACGAGCAAAATGTATGCACGAGCCTTCTACGAGAACTTTAAGGTCGATGCCCTCACGGTGGCGCCCTATATGGGGAGCGACAGTGTGCTACCATTCCTTGAGTATAGCGACAAGTGGGTGATCCTACTCGCCTTGACGAGCAATCAGGGTGCGCAGGACTTTCAGATGCTCCATACGGGCGAGGAGACTTGTCTCTTCGAGCAGGTGCTCCAGACGGCGCTGAGCTGGGAGGGTGCTGACCATATTATGTTTGTCGTGGGCGCTACACAGAGCAATCTGATGGAGCGTGTGCGTGCAGTGGCTCCAAACGCCTTCCTCCTCGTGCCAGGTGTAGGCGCTCAGGGGGGTAGTCTAGAGGCGGTCGCTGAGCATGCTATGACGAGCGACTGTGGTCTGATCGTCAATAGTTCGCGTGGTATCATCTATGCGGGCAATGACGAGCGTTTTGCCTCGGCTGCTGCGCAGGCTGCCTCTGATCTGACCCGACAGATGGAGCGGACATTGATCGACAAGGGTATCATAGACTAACATATATAATAAGATAGATGTACACAGTTGCAGACATTGCTAAGCTAATCGGTGGTACGCTAGAGGGCGACGGCTCGGCTCAGTTACAAGGCTTCGCAGGTATTGAGCAGGCGAAGGCTGGAGACTTGAGCTTTCTCGCCAATATGAAGTACGAGCCCTACCTCTACACGACACACGCCTCAGCGGTACTCGTCGACGAGAAGTTTACTCCTACACAGCCTTGCCCTACGACTCTGATCCGTGTGGCAAACCCCTACGAGACGCTCTCGCAACTGATGCGTCTCTACGTCTCTCAGCAGGAGCCACGCTGGACGAGTGTCCATCCGACGGCGATTGTGGATCCTTCGGTGAAGATTCCCAAGGAGTGCATCATCGGTCCGTACGCTTGCATCGAAGCGGATGTCAAGCTGGGCGAGCAGGTCGTCATATCGGCACACTGCGTCATCGGGGCCAACTGCTCTATCGGTGACCACACGACGCTACATCCACGGGTCACGCTTTACTCGGACAGCGTCATCGGGCATCATTGTCGCATTCATGCGGGCACGGTGATCGGGGCCGACGGCTTTGGCTTTGCCCCTACGGAGCACGGCTACGACAAGATCCCGCAGATAGGACACGTGGAGATAGGAGACAATGTGGAGATAGGAGCGAATAGCTGCGTAGATCGTGCTACGATGGGCGTGACGCGCATAGCGTCGGGTGTCAAGATCGACAACCTCGTGCAGATTGCACACAACTGTACCGTTGACGAGCACACCGTCATCGCAGCTCAAGCGGGACTAGCTGGCTCGGCACACGTCAAGGAGTGGTGCCAGCTGGGCGGCCAGGTGGGCATCGCGGGGCACCTCACGGTGGGGGACCACTCGCAGCTCGGTGGCCAGACAGGTGTGCTGGGCAATCTTCAGCCACACAGCGTTGTGATGGGAGCTCCCGCTATGCCTGTGGGCAAAGCTTTGCGTGCCTTTGCTATGCTTCCCAAGCTTCCTGAGCTAATGCGTCGTGTAGACAAGCTTGAAGAGCAATCTTCCTCGGAAACTAAATAGACTCATTTATAAAAGCAGACACACTCACGTTATGAATCAGTACACACTCGCTACGACACTCACCTTCCAGGGGGTAGGACTTCACACGGGAGCCAACCGCACCTTGACCCTTTCACCAGCGGAGCCCCATAGTGGTTATCAGATCTGTCGCTCCGACCTTGAGACCCACCCCGTCATCCCAGCTTATGCTGACTATGTCTCGACAACGCAGCGTGCTACTCGGATAGAGCGTGGAGCTGTGCAGGTCTCTACCCTAGAGCATTGCCTCGGGGCGCTCTACGCTCTCGGAGTGGACAACTGTCTTATCACGGTCGATGGCGACGAGGCGCCCATACTAGATGGCTCGGCAATGCCTTATGTGCAGGCGATCCAAGAGGCTGGACTCAAGGAGCAAGACGCAACTCGTGAGGTCTTTGTCGTGCGCAAACCTATTGAGGTGAAAGATGAGGAGACGGGAGCATCTATCCTTCTCCTGCCATCGGATCAGCTCGGTGTAGAGGCGCACTTGAGCTTTGCCTCACCGCTACTGAGCAACCAATACGCTTCACTACGCGACCTGAGTCGCTTCGGCGAGGAGGTAGCCGAGGCGCGCTCCTTCGTCTTCGTACGAGAGATACTGCCTCTCCTCAGTCAGGGCTTGATCAAGGGCGGAGACCTTGCCAATGCGATGGTGATCAACGATGAGCCACTCTCTGAGAGCGATGCTAAGGCACTGGCAGAGGCTCTGCATCGTCCTGTTGCGGAAGTGAATCAGCTAGGTGTGATTAACCCCAAGGAGGGCATCCTCAACGAGCCCGCACGACACAAGATCATTGACATCCTAGGCGATCTAGCTCTAGCTGGGATCTTCGTACAGGGACATATCATAGCGACCAAGCCAGGACACAAGATCAATAACAAGCTCGCACGGGCGATCCGCAAGGAGATCAAAGGAATGGAGACACAGCCACCCGTCTACGATCCCAATGCGACACCAGTACTGGACCTTAACCAGATCAAAGGGCTCCTACCGCACCGCTATCCCTTCCTTCTAGTGGACAAAGTGATCCACCTAGACAAGAACCATATCGTGGGAGTCAAGAACGTGAGCTTCAACGAAACCTTCTTCCTCGGGCACTTCCCCACAGAACCGGTTATGCCGGGTGTGCTCATCGTCGAGGCGATGGCGCAGACCGCTGGACTGCTCGTCCTAAGTGGCATCGAGGATCCCGAGCTCTACTCGACCTACTTCCTGACGATCAACAATGTGAAGTTCAGAAACAAGGTCGTCCCCGGAGACACCCTCCTCTTCAAGGTGATGCTCACCAGCGAGGTGCGTCGTGGTTTGGCGAGCGTCCGAGGACTCACCTTCGTCGGCAACCAACTCGTCTGCGAGGCTGACTTCATGGCGCAGATAGTAAAGAATAAGGAGTAAACAATCATATCTACTATATGGATCAAACGCACATCTCTCCTCTCGCTCAGGTGCATCCTGACGCTCAGCTAGGCGCTGAGGTAACGGTCGGACCCTTTGTCACCATC
This sequence comes from uncultured Porphyromonas sp., assembly GCF_947254915.1. Taxonomy (GTDB): domain Bacteria; phylum Bacteroidota; class Bacteroidia; order Bacteroidales; family Porphyromonadaceae; genus Porphyromonas. Next base: position 7,081 of record NZ_CAMYEZ010000027.1, read on the forward strand.
GAGGCGAATACCGTCATCGGCGACCGCACCGTCCTAGACCAAGGGTGCATCATACGTAGTGGTGCACGCATCGGTAGCGACTGTCACATACATCCCTATGCCGTTATCGCTGGTGTGCCACAAGACCTCAAGTTCAGAGGCGAGGAGACCACCGCCGTCATCGGTGACCATACGACCATCCGCGAGTTCGCCACCGTCAATCGTGGTACCGCCTCGCGTGGCACCACTATCGTCGGGAGCAACTGCCTCATTATGGCTTATTCACACGTGGCGCACGACTGCATTCTCAAGGATCACATCATCCTAGGCAATGCCACGCAGCTCGCAGGCGAAGTCGAGATAGACGACTACGCCATCCTCAGCGGTGCCGTACTAGTGCATCAGTTCGTCCGCATCTCTCAGCACGTGATGATACAGGGGGGCTCCAAGGTGACCAAAGACATCCCGCCTTACTGTCTCGTGGGACGCGACCCAATCGTTTACTGTGGTATCAACATCGTGGGGTTACGTCGCAGAGGCTTCACCAATGAGCAGATCTTCCTCATCAACGACGTCTACCGCACCCTTTATCAGGGCGGACTCAATAACAGCGAGGCGCTCGTCGAGATCCAGAACCGCTACCCGCAGTGCTACGAGCGAGATCTCATCTACGACTTCATCAGCGACAGCAAGCGCGGTATCGTCCGCGGATCAATGGACTAGCTCTAGACAAGTCGTAGTCAACTAGCAAACAACTAACCATACCAGCCGAAACAATGAAAAAGATACTCGTCGGACACCAATGGGGCACCACGGATAGCTATATCCTCGAGCGTGATCATCTCTCTATCCACGATCTTGTGGAGCGTGTCGCTCAGCGCTTCGTAGCAGAGCTTAGGAGTATCTCAGACCTTCCCCAGGGCATCACCTACGTCTTCGCAGGTCCAGGCAATAACGGAGCTGACGGCCTCGCCATAGCACGACGCCTCCTGCAGGACGGACACCGAGTGCACTGCTACCTCTTCTGCAAGCAAGAGGAGGAGCTCTCGGAGGCATGCGCTTGGCAGCAGACGAAGCTACAGGAGTTTCACCAAGACGCCTTGACCATCGTCGCAGATGAGTTTCAGCCCCCGCTCTTGACCGCTCAGACGCTCGTCATCGACGCGCTCTTTGGCACAGGCCTTTCACGACCCCTCGAGGGTGGCTTCGCCGTGCTAGTAGATCAATTGATCAACGCTTCGCCAGCCACAGTCATCGCCGTGGACATCCCCTCGGGACTCTATGACAAGGACAATAGCGAGAACAATCTCCAGGCAATTATCAAAGCAGACTACACCCTCACCTGCGAAAGCCCCAAGATAGCCCTCCTCCTATCGGACAATGAGTGCTACACTGGCGCACTGCGCATCCTCTCGCTCAGTCTCAATATGGACGACGACCCCGCCATCCAGGCCGACTACTATCTCTACACCCCGCAGGATGCCCACAGAGCCTTGAAGCCTCTCTCGCACTTTGCGCACAAAGGGACTCAGGGTCACGCCCTCCTCATCGCTGGATCCGAAGCGATGGCTGGCGCTCCCATGCTGGCGGGAATGGGAGCCATGCGTTCGGGACTGGGCAAGCTCACCATGCACCTGCCTAGCGCACTTGCTCGGCTAGCAAACACGCTCCTCCCCGAGGCGCTCGTCGAGAAGGACAAAGAGGAGACCATCGTCAGTAGCCTTCCCAAGGATCTGCTCAACTACCAGGCCATCGCCATGGGACCCGGCATCGGCACAGCGCCACTCACGCTACATCTACTAGAGCATCTACTGCAAAACATACAGCCCGCTACCCCGCTACTTCTTGATGCCGATGCGCTCAATCTCCTAGCGCTCCACCCCGAGCTGCTGAGCGTCCTGCCCAAGGATACGATCCTCACGCCACATCCAGGCGAGCTAGACCGCATCACAGGAAACGCTCTTGATGACCATCACCGCCTGACCAAAGCGCAGGAGCTAGCCATGGAGCAGGAGATCATCATCGTACTCAAGGGTGCCAACACCGCTACCTGCCTCCCCACTGGCGAAGTCATCTTCAACAGTTCAGGCACGCCAGCCCTTGCCACCGCAGGCAGCGGAGACGTGCTCACCGGCATTATCCTCTCGCTCCTAGCGCAGGGCTACACACCCGCCAAGGCAGCTCCGCTAGGCGTTTACATCCACGGGCTGACCGCCAATCATTACGGCGAGCGCCACTCGCCACGTGGTATGATAGCCCGCGATATAGCCGATATGCTTCCCGCCGTCCTCAAGATGGTCGAGCAGTAACGCCACACCTATTATTATATAGCACTGCAAAGTTATGAAGCATCTTCGGCACCAATGCCTCTTAATGCTCACAGCGCTCCTCTGCTTGCTCGTGAGCCTGCCTAGTTGCTCCAAGCGAAAGACAGCCGAAGAGCTACTGCAGGAAGCGATCGTGCAGCAGTACCAGAGCGTTGGCAAGCTACTACTCACGGAGACCACCCTGCAGAAGGCGGTCACCCTACAGGATCCGAAGATATCCTTCTATGATATCGGTAGCTTCAAGGATTTTACCAAGTGGCTGAGCAATCAAACCAAGATAGGCAACCGCGTAGGCATCTACTCCTTTGATGCGACACTCGTGAGCTATACCGATCTGACCGGCTTCTCCGAAGATGATGTGACCTACGACAAGGAGCAGCAGCGCCTCACCCTCTACATCTCTCCCATACAGGTAGAGCTACGAGGGCGAGACTTCACGCTACGGACCGAGTACGAGTATGTAGCACCGCTCCGCAATGCGATCACCCCGCAGGATCGAGCTCGTGTCAAGGAGAGAGCCTACCAAGTGCTCCAGCAGGAGATCACCGCCAATGACCAGCTCATCGCTCAGATACGGCAACGCTCCATCGAGAAGCTACGCCGATGGCTCACGCAGCTCCTCCTCTCCTACGACCTCCCGCCTACGGTCACCATCGTCGAGCGAGGCTCAGCACTCGTACAGCCTGACACACAGACCACCTCACCAATGTAGCTCCTCAATACTATGGGCAAATGGTTCAAGCGCATCCTCTACATCATCATTGCGATACTCCTCGTCATCGGTATCGTGAGCCTATGGCGTAGCTGCTCCAAGAGCAAGACAGAAGACTACAGCGATGTAGTCACACACGCCATGACCGTCCGCTCCATTGAGGAGATACTCAAGCTCTCCACAGGCGAGTGCTACCAAGAGGTCCCCATGGTAGACACCGTCGACGGCATGGTACTGGCCTACGTCATACAGGCACGTACCTATATAGACTTTGATCTAGACAAGCTCCCCACGCAGGTCGTCGGCGACACACTCTACGTGCAGCTCCCCCCCGAGGAAGTCACCCCGCACGAGATAGGTTACAACGTGATTGACGTTCACCCACTGCGCAAAGGCTTCACCATGCCAACCCTCACCGCAGAGCAAGAGAATAGAGCCAAGCGACGCGTCCCGCAGCGCCTCATCAACGAGGTTTACCGCTCCGGCTATATCCGTAATGCCCGCCAGCAAGCACGCGAAGAGCTCGCACGCTTTCTCTCCGTCGCCTACCCGACAGTCATCGTCGTGGACCGTTACCCCGACGGCGTCCGTGGCACCTTCTTTGCCGACACTGTCTACATAGATCACCGTCAGCTGTAATACACAGAGGGATCTGCCCACACGTAGTAGCTCCCTCGTCTGTTATAAGAGTGTTACTCGTATCGGTAGCAAATGCGTCCTGTGTACTCGTCTCTCTTCTAATTTCTAACCTCTCATCTCCTTCCTACCGAGGAAATCAAGAATCTACAGGGAGCAAACGAAAATTCCCCACGGAACCAGGAAATAAAAGTTCGGAAGAATGAAATGAAACTTCGGAAGAGTGAAATGAAAGTTCCGAAGAATTTTTCGTTCCCTCGCTGGATATTCCGAAATATCTACAGCTGAATTTACCAATTTCCTCCACCTCCCGACTCCTTTCATAGAGGCGTAGATGCACTCGTCCGCTATAATACGTCAACCCTATCCAATTATACGTGCAACAGTCTTATGCGGTGGGAAGGGTGAGTACCTCTAGCAGTAGAGGTAGGCAAGGAGGACGAGGAGGCTGGCGAGGAGCGTGACAGCGATGACGATGATGATGGTGCGTCGTAGCGTCTGTGCGGTGACTGCGTGGAGCGGGGTGCCGATATAGGGCTTCTCGACGAGCATGCCGTGGTAGATGTTGGGACCGCCAAACTGTACACCGAGGATCCCCGCCAGAGCGGACTCAGGATAGCCCGAGTTGGGGCTGGCATGCTTGCGTGCATCCCGCCAGACGGTGCGCACGGCTCGTCGACTCGGAGCCACGAGGAGCATCAGGAGTGCCGTGAGACGAGATGGGATATAGTTCGCAGCGTCATCGAGGATACGTGCAGCAAAGTAGCCAAAATCCTTGTAGCGTGGGTCTTTGTAGCCGATCATGGAGTCGAGCGTGTTGATCATTTTATAAGCCATCATGAGCGGTACGCCACCCAGAGCGTAGAAAAAGAGCGGAGCGATGACCCCATCGGAGAGATTCTCCGCTAGCGTCTCCAGGACGGCGGTGCGGATCTGCGCAAAGGTGAGCTGCGATGTGTCTCGCCCCACGATCCAGGAGAGACGCTTGCGAGCTCCCTCGAGGTCACCAGCCACCACGTAGCGCTCTACCGCCAAGGCTTCGCCGATCAAGCTTCGCGGGCAGATAGCAAAGAAGAAGAAAATCGTTTGCCAAGCCAATAGGACGTAACGATAGTCCGCCAGGAGCCATTCGATAGCAAAGAAAAAGCCCCATACGCCCAGCACGAGTGTGAGGGCGAGGAGCGTGCCTTTTGCCTTCTGATGGGGCGGATGGTTGAGCCAGCGCTCGCCCCATGCGATGAGGTGGCCGAAGAGTCGTATCGGATGGAGCGCCCAGCGTGGATCGCCGAGGAGCAGGTCGAGGAGGAGTCCGAAGAGTAGCGGGTACATACTATAAGTAGCTTGACAAACCTCGGAGTAGCGCTTGTCCAACTTCGGGTGACTGCACCGAGAGGCGGAAGTGGCGTGGCGAGAGGGAGCGGAAATTGGCCGCATCACGGATCAAAACGCCATGCTGCTTGACAAGGTACTCCTTGAGCTGGGCTGCGGTGCCACGTCCCTCATCTAGACAAGCGAGGAAGTAAGGTGTGGGGCTGGGTATCAGCGAGATGCCTGCGATCTGCGCCACCTCATGCGCAAGATGCTGTGCCTCCCGCACTAAGCCCGTGGCATCAGGCAGTAACCGGTCGTAATGCTGGCAAATGTAAGCGCCAGCCTCTAGGGCAAGGGCATTGACGCTCCAGGGCGAGCGGAGGGGCTCTAAGCGAGCCAGCAGCGAGGGGTGGGCGACGATGTAGCCGAGACGTATGCCTGGGAGCGCAAAGCTCTTGGTCAGCGAACGAACAAGGATCAGATTGGGGTGATGCGCCACTTCGTCTAGGAGCGTCACGGGCTCGGCACAGAGTTCGGCGTAAGCTTCGTCCACGATTACGTAACTATCTGGATGGGCCGTGCAGTAATTGAGGAGCGCCGCACGATGAGAGATGTCACCATCAGGATTGTTTGGCAGAGCACTCCAGAGGAGATCGGCAGGAGTGCTTTGGCTGGCTATGGCGCTTGTCGGGATATAGGTGAGGTGGTGGCGATAGAGCTGGCAAGCGTCCTCATACTCGGCAAAGGAGGGGACGGTGATGAGCGTCTCGCCTCCCGCAAAGAGATGGGCTAAGAGATAGAAAGCTTCCGTCGATCCACTCGTTACCAGTAGCCAGTCGGGATCAAGGCGCCAGTGCTCAGCCAAGAGCTCCCGCAATTCTTTCGCCTGAGGGTCTGGATAGTGGGTTAGGCTCTCTAGTCGTCCTGAGAGGTGGCTTATGATTTCGCCCGCATGGTTGCGATAAGGCACATTGCTGGAGAAGTCGTAGCGCACGAGCGCTCCGTAGCTGTATCGGTCGTCCCCGTGTCCTACTATCATACGTTGCGCAGACTGTGGAGCATGTACTCTATATCAAGATGCTGACGCATGTGCTCAGCAAGGCGGTCGTAGGCGGCTTCGCGGGTAGCGAAGGTTCGCTCTAGGTGAAAGGTTCGCTCAGGCGCTACCTCGTGCAAGATCTGCTGCAGGATCGCTTCATTGTCCCAGATGCCGTGCATGTAGCTTCCCCACAGGCGAGGGGAGACCCAGTAGCCGTCGGGCGTTTCGCCAGCCCTCATAACTACCGGCGACTCGGGCGCATTGACGGGCTGCGTGACCCCGCAGTGGATCTCGTAGCCTTGACAGTCGGGGGTATCCGTGGGAAGGTAGGTAAAAGTGGAGGTACGCACCGCTTTATTGCTCTGCAGCGTGGTCTCAGTGGGCAGAAGCCCCAGACCACGTACGGTGCGCGGCTCGCCCTCGACGCCATCGCTGTCGGTGATGCGCAGACCCATCATCTGATAACCTCCGCAAATGCCATAGAGTGGCCGACCTGCCTTGTGATGAGCCAGGATGACCGCCTCGAGTCCCTCGGCCTGTAGCCAGAGGAGGTCGTCGATCGTGTTCTTACTGCCGGGGAGCATGATGATGTCCGCCTGGCGGAGCGCCTCAGCGTCGGAAGTGAAGTAGAGCGTGACGCCAGAGATGAAGCGTAGCGAGTCAAAGTCGGTGAAGTTGGAGATGTGCGGCAGTCGTACCACCGCCACATTGAGCGTATCGGGGCGAGGCTGTGCGGCGTAGCTGTCGATGGAGACGCCATCCTCCGCATCTATCTGCATATTCGGTAGGTAAGGGAGCAGGCCTACGACGGGGACTTTGGTTAAGTCCTGAAGGATCTTTCGCCCAGAGTCAAAGAGCGAGCTGTCGCCTCGGAACTTATTGATGATGATTCCCTTGATCGCAGCACGCTCTGCTGGGGGCAAGAGCTCGATCGTCCCATAGAGACTGCCGAAGATTCCTCCGCGCTCGATGTCTGCCACGAGGTAAACGTCGGCGCCAGTCCGCAGAGCCACCCGCATATTGACGATGTCCATCGGCCAGAGGTTGACCTCCGAGATACTGCCCGCACCTTCTATCACGATTGGGTTGTACTGGCTCGCTAATCTGTCGAACGCTTTCATCGCCTCTACAAAGAGAGGCTTGCGCTGCTCAACGTTGAAGTAAGAGCGTGCCGACTGATTGCCCACCGCCTTGCCGTGGAGGATCACCTGCGTCGTCTGATCGGCCGTCGGCTTGAGGAGGATTGGGTTCATATCGGTGTGACAAGGTATCCCGCACGCCTCAGCTTGCACCGCTTGCGCACGACCTATCTCGCCTTCTTCGGGAGTAGGATAGCTATTGAGCGACATGTTTTGCGCTTTAAAGGGAGCGGGCTTGTACCCCTCCTGCAGCAAGATACGACAGATGCCTGTCGCTACGATGGACTTCCCCACGTCGGAGCCAGTTCCGACGAGCATAATCGGCTTTAGCTTACTCATATTGATATATCTCTCCAAAGTTAACCTCCAGCGCCATCGCTTCGCTAGGCGAAAGCTTGCCCAGCAAGATCCGATAAGCGCGAATGACCCCAGCGTGCGTCACAAGGAGCGTCTGACTGCCCTTGTCCCGCTCCGCCTCGAAGTCGGCTACCCGCGCCAATAAGTCGTCGTGGCTCTCGCCTCCCTCCGTCTTAGCGTGCCAGTAGTCGGCAAACCACGCACGTCCCGCCTCTTGCTCATAGACTTCCTCCCAGGGGAACCCTTCCCACGCCCCAAAGTTCAGCTCACGCAGTCGCTCGTCCTGACGAACGGTCAGTCCCTTTGTCAGAGCTATCGCCTCAGCGAGGAGAACGCAGCGGAGCGACGGACTACTATAGACCTTGTCCAGCTGGACTTCCCTCAGCTCTGCGATGATCTGAGCCACATAGCGAGGGTACTCCGCCGAGAGTGGCACTTCGAGCCAGCCGTAGCAGATGCCCTGCGGTAGGGCAACGGGGGTGTGACGCACGAGGTAAAGACTCATATACCGATCAAGCGTAGATAGTTACCACAAGCGTGACCAAGAGTAGCGTCAGCTCGGCGAAACAGACGATAGCTCCCATCACATCGCCCGTGTATCCGCCGATACGTTTGTTGCTAATGCGCATGATCAGGAGCGCCTCCCCCGTCATCAGCACTGGAGCCACGACAGCAGCCTGCCAAGGCAAGAGGAGGAGTGCCAAGAGCGCCCAGACAGCTGCAATGAGTAGCGTCTTCGTCGTGACAGATTGTCGCAAATGCGTCGCCTTGCTCGCCTCGCCACTCTTACGAGCGTAGGTCGAGAGACGTATCACGAGGATAGGCACCCAGCGCGACACTACAGCCATCGCAATAATCGTTCCAATGGCGGTCTCGTAGGGTATATATGCTAGCAGGACGACACGACTCATCAGGAGCATCACTAGACCCAGTATACCGTACACGCCCGTCGAGCTGTCTTTCATAATGCGCAGCGTCGTCTCCCTATCGTGATACCCTCCGAAGGCATCGCAATAGTCCGACAAGCCATCCTCGTGCATCCCGCCTGTGACGACTAAACCAACGATCACACTCATCACCGCAGCCACGGCATTCGGCAGGTAGTAACCAGCCAATGCGTAGATCCCCGCCATCAGCACTCCGACGATCGCGCCCAGCAGAGGAAAGTAGCGAAAGGACTCCCCCATCCGCTCCTCACTATACGCCACATGCCCCACTGGTATGCGGGTGTAGAAGAGCAGCGAGAGACGAAGTAGGTCCCACTCAGAGCGTATCGTGCGTAGCAAGTGCAAAGCCATAGGTCTAGAGTCTCTTTTCTTATTAGTCTACACGGCAAACCGCCGCATCGTCAAAGCCACGCATATTATTCATAAAGGCAACGGCCGACTGAATGATCGGATAGGCAACGAGAGCCCCCGTCCCCTCGCCGAGGCGCATCTCCAGCGACAGGATTGCTTCTCCGCCAAGGTAGTCAATCATCGCTTGATGTCCTGGCTCCTCGGAGGTGTGAGCGAAGAGCACATTGTCCACAATACGTGGCTCCATCTCGTGTGCCACCATAAAAGCTGAGGTAGCAATCACCCCATCCGCAAGGATTAGCATACCTCTCTTGTAAGCCTCTAGGACGCCTCCACAGATAGCCGCTATCTCTAGTCCGCCCATCTGCGACAGTAGCTCCATAGGGCTCTGCGGATTGTAGCGTGCAGCCACCGCCTCGAGCACCTTCGTCTTATGTTCTAGCCCCGAGCCACGCAGTCCCGAGCCAGGACCAATGATTGAGGCAATAGAGCGTCCCGTGATCTTGTGCAGGATTAGCGTTGCTGGCGAAGTATTGCCGATACCCATTTCGCCGAAAGCTATCACATTACTTCCACGCTCCGCCTCTTGCGCCACACATTGAGCGCCAATCATCATCGCCTCAGCGCATTCCTCAGTCGTCATAGCTGGCTCGTGAAGCATATTTCGGGTGCCGTGCATCACCTTAGCCGACTCAATGCGACAAGCCTCTGGGAAGTCGTAGTCGACGCCCACATCAATGACCCGCAGGCGAAAGCCATTTTGCCGTGCCAAGACACTACAAGCTCCTCCGCCCGAGACGAAGTTGATACATTGCTGCCAAGTAATCTCCTTAGGACAGGGGCTCACGCCCTCCTCAACGATCCCGTGATCTGCAGCCATCACCAGCAGCACTGGGTCAATCAGCTGAGGCGTCACACTGTGCTGTATCAGGCCCACCTTGTAGGCGATGCGCTCCAGTTGCCCCAGCGCCCCCTTTGGCTTCGTGCGACTGTCGATCCGCTCTTGTAGTGCTTCCTCAAAAGTCATCTGCTCTCCTCTTTATATAAGTCCGAAATAAGTTCCGTGCGCAAAGCTCTCCCAGAGACCATCAGGTAAGCCTCATCAGCCGTGGCAGAGATATATTGGTTGACCCACCCTTGTAGATCTACAAAAGCCCGAGCCCCCGCATCAGGCGCATGCAGGCTCATGCCGATCTCGTTGCTCACCACGATCAGCACCTCCGCCTTGCAGTGATGCAATAGCTCCTGCCACTCACGACGCGCCTCACTGAGCGAAGCCTCAGCGTCAAACTCCAGGTCGCTGTATATATTCGTAAGCCATAGCGTCACACAGTCGATCAGCACGACACGTCCAGCAATCGGCGTCTGGCTCAGATAGCGAGGCTCCTCGATAGTAGTCCACTCTGGTCCCCGGTCCGCTTGGTGACGCGCTATGCGACGCTCGAACTCCTCATCCCAGTGACGTGCCGTAGCCAGGTAGATAGGTCGATCCGAGAGCGAGCGAGCCAATCGCTGCGCGTAGCCACTCTTGCCACTGCGCTGGCCACCCGATATGTAGATCACTCGAGGGCGCTGGCAGAGCTTGCCATCCTCATATAGACGATAGTCCCCATTCGGGAGGAAGGTGATCTCCTCCACCTTGTCCAAGGGACCGCCCTGTAGCAAAGCCTCTAGCACCCTCATCGTAAAGCCGTGACCCATCAGTAGCACCATATCATCGCTACTGTGTCGCTCTTGCAGCTCCTCTAGAAAGCTCTGCAATCGCTCCGCAATCGCCTCCACAGACTCAATCTCGTGTGGCTCCTCGTCTAGTGGCGGGAGCTCAACAAAAGGACGCCCCTCCCACCGACCGAAAGCACGCTCGCGCAACCGTCTGTCCAGCGTCAGAGGTGCCTTACAGCCACTCGCAGAGATCATCAGCTCAGCCGAGCGCTGCGCCCGCAGCTGATCACTACTATATATATGTGTGATGGGACACCCCTTCAGACGGTCACCCAGCTGGAGGCATTGCGCCACCCCTCGTCGAGTTAGCGTACCAGCAGTCTGTCCCTGACAAATAGAGAGTAAGTTCTCCTCAGTCTCTCCGTGACGTGCTATAAGCAATCGCATAGATCAGTCTCTAGATTAAAAAGGCTCCTCCAGAAGCCTCTTGCAAAGGTAGCGAAATTAGAAGTTAGAGGTTAGAAG
>NZ_CAMYEZ010000028.1 GCF_947254915.1 uncultured Porphyromonas sp.
GTCATCAAAAACATCATTCTTGAGAAATTGCATTAGCGGGTGGAATGTACGATGCACACCAGAGGATAAGGCTCAGATATTTATCAAGGGGAATGTCGGAGCCCAAGCCTCCAACACATCTATAGCTACGGCTAAGAACTGGACGGTGGATGTACAGGGTACTGAACCCAGCCTTCCTGACAAAGTCGCTATAAGTCTATCTACAGTAGCTAAGACGATAAAGATAAATCTCCTGACCAAAGAGAATGAGACTATCCTCGTAGATTGGGGCGATGGAGGAGATCCGGAGCGGATTACCTCCCGTGCTGGCTTGCTTAATCAGCTAGCTCATACGTTCTCAACCTCAGCTCCCCAACATAAGGTGGAGGTATATGCTCGGACTATATCTAGCATTGTCAGCCCACTCTTTAGCGTCCTTGAGTTGACCTCCCTAGATGTGTCTGGCGCTACATCGCTAGAGATGCTCTCTTTGCCATATGGCAATAACTTGACCTCTGTCAATCTATCTGCCAATCTAGAGCTTACCTCCATCAATCTCTCAGGCTGTAAGCTCCAATCGATCATACTTCCTAAGGATCTTAGCAAGCTCCGCTCTCTCCAGCTCACCTCAAATGAGATTAAGAGCATTAACCTAGCTGGAGCTACGAGTCTAGAGACTCTCAAGATGGCAAGCAATAAGCTCTCATCGATAGACCTTACAGATTGTCATCAAGTCAAGAGCCTTGACTTGAATCTTAATGGGCTGACAGAAATCATCGGAATACATCAGCTGACACAACTGGACAAGCTAGATATCGCACGAAACAATCTCCCCTTCTCAATGATACCTCCCAAAGGTGCAATGAGTGAGTACAAGTACAATCAGTACTGGTATGATATCCCCGAGAAGCTGGTAAATGGTCTCACGATAGACCTCTCTGCAGAGACTCTTGCTCAGGGCATTTCTGACAAGAAAGAGCAGACCTCATTTGAGTGGTATATCAGGGAGTCAGCAGATCGCAAGAGTCGCATAGCAGAGGAGCTGTATAGTTCTGAGAATGGGAGGTTCACCTTTTCCGATAGACTCTTTGATGGAAGGAATGCTGTAGACATCTTTGTCATTATGAAGAATCCAGGATTCCCCGAGATCAATAAGAAAATCGGAGGACTAATGTCTGGGCTCGTCAAGCTAACCAAGAGTGGTGGCTCAGACTTTGATCCTAGTACGTTTGACGATACATTTGAGGGGCTATATGAGAATGCCTTCCTCAACTGTCCGCACCTTACAGAGATACTGCTCCCAAAGAATACGAAAGAGGTACGTGATAACGTCTTTGCAAAGTGTCCGGCACTCCATACGGTGGTCTTTTATGATGATGCAAGTGTCGTTGCTTCCTCTTTTGAAGATCAAGAGGGTCTCAATGTATACGTCCCGACAGAGCAGATCAAGGCTGCCTTTGATGGTATCCTAAACTTTACCAAAGCTAAGGTAGTCGTCGGCATCCCCTCCGCTGTAGATGCACCTCAGCCGGTTGGCTCGATCGTAGTCGCCACACAGCCAGGTATGCTCGTTCTAACGACTAGCACCTTAGAGCGGACTAGCTTTGCCCTCTATAGTATTCGAGGAGAGCTTATTGCCCAGGACTCCTTAGAGCCTGACGAGACACGTCTCATCTCCCTACAGTCTACACAGACATATATCTTAAAGACACCTCAAGGTACCCTCAAAGTTATCATCCCCTAAGCTAATCTATACAGTATTATGAAACGACTACAATACATCTTCGGGCTTATACTCCTAGCTGGTCTGACCAATTTAGGCGCTCAAGAGTCTGTGACGGAGATACATCTAGCGCAAGCTGGTACACTCGCTACGCATCTCTCTGAGCCTCAGCGTCGAGAGGTGACCCACATTAAGATATCTGGAGAGGTCAATGCAGCCGACATTGCCCTCCTTCAAGCGATGGCATCCTCGGGGCAGCTCTCAAGGATTGACTTGAGTCAGAGTACCTTTGGTAAGACTGAAGATCCTCTACTTAGAGCAGCTGCGGAGTACTTCCTACCCTGCCTAGAGGTGCTTCGGACAGATGATGTGGCAAAGATGGAGCAGTATGAAACTGCTCTAGGACATACCAAAGACCCGAAATCTCTCCCTGGCTTTTGGACTTTCGTTACTCACAAGGGGCTGTTCTTTATGACTGGTTATATGAATGGCTGGGATCAAAAGATTAATGAAGTAGCCCTCAAGACGCAGCTGGGTGATCTCCTTCGGAGTCCTCAGATACGTTCGTGGATAGAGTCTATGGGTTATCAATACAAAGCGTCACGCACCGATGGGGATCTCATCTTTCACAACGAGACGACACAAGTATGGTGCCTACTACACTTCACCCCCTATAATAGGAATGACTATCCAGGCATCCACTTCTCTTCGGAGCGGTACGACGTTTGGTAATCACGTTACTACTAGAGGAGGAGCAGGCTGATAGCCATAAAAGCCATTCCTCCGATCAAACCGTAGAGAGCCGTGTGGTGGTGACCAAACCGCTCAGCAGCAGGGAGTAGCTCGTCAAAAGAGATGTAGACCATAATCCCTGCAATCACCGCAAAGCAGCAGCCGAGCACTGTCGGAGAGAGGAAAGGACGCAGCAGTAAGAATCCCAGCAAACCTCCGATAGGCTCGGCCAGCCCTGAGGCTAGCGAGAGGAAGAAGGCTTTGCGTCTATTGCCCGTAGCGTGATAGATAGGGATAGCCACCGAGATGCCTTCAGGGACATTGTGGAGGGCGATGGCGATGGCGATCGGGAGTGCCAGCGATAGGTCAGCCAGTGCAGACATAAAGGTGACCATACCCTCGGGGAAGTTGTGGATAGCTAAGACTATTGCGGTGACCATTCCCGTGCGTAGCAGACTCTTTTGGTGTATTGAGGTCGCTTCTGGGAGTTCCTCTTGGAGGCTTTGCACGGCACTTTGGTCAGGCAGTTCGTGCGGATTTTCCGCCTCAGGGATTAGTCGGTCAATGATACCAATCAAAGCCACTCCCGCAAAGAAGGCTAGCGTCGCATAGAGTGTTGCTGGTCGCTCTCCATAGAGCGGAGCTATCGTCGTCTCAGCAGAGCGAAAGAGCTCTACAAAAGAGACGTAGACCATCACGCCCGCCGAGAAGCCCAGCGAGACCGACAGGAATATACGGTTGGTGCGCTTGGTAAAGAAGATCAGAGCACTCCCAATGCCAGTAGAGAGTCCCGCCCATAGGGTGATTAGAAAAGCATAGCAGACCTGTGCACTACTCGTATCCAGTAGCATAAGCGTCTAAAGCTAGAACCAGCGGATACGCTTGAAGATCCAGAAGGCAATCGCCGAAAAGATCAAGCAGACCACCATAATCCCGACGAAAGCCCACGGGTGTGCAGCCAAAGGCAAGTCCACGTTCATACCGTACAGCGAAGCGACCAATGTGGGGAGCATCAGAATCATTGAGATGCTGGTCATACGGCGCATGATCGTATTGATATTGTTGTTGATGATCCCGCCGAAAGCATCCATCGTCCCATTCATCACATCGCTGTACACATTGACCATATTGTACGCCTGATTCAGCTCGATCGTTACGTCCTCCGCTAGATCCGTGTCGTACTGCTCATAGTGGCTCACCTTAAAGCGTCCGATGACCGACTCATTACCACGTATGGAAGTATTGAAGTAGACGAAGCACTTCTGCAGACGCATCATCTGTAAGAGGTCTTCATTGCGGATACTCTTCTCCAGTGCCTCCTCGGTCTCTAGGATCAAGAAGCTAATCTGCTTCAGATATTTGAGGAACCATACCGCTGAACTCATAATGAGTCGGAGGATAAAGTCTATATCCGTATCAACCGAGATTCCCTTGCGCTGATTGTGCTGGATAAAGTCTGGTATGAGATCCGTGCGGTGGTAGCAAATGGTGACGATGAGTTGCTTCTCCAGGTGTGAGATGACACCGATGGGGACCGTGTTGTAAGGGGTCGTACCCTCGGGTGTCTCAATTGGGATACGTATGATGGTGAGTCGCCATCCGTCCTCCTCTTCAGTACGAGGGCGCTCATCGCTATCCGCTGTATCTCCGATGAAGCTGTCTGGGATACCCAGTTCATCGCAGAGATAGTCTATATCCTCAGAGGTTGGTTGCACCACTTTGACCCACGTGTGTGGCTCTAGGGTGTCGACTTGAGTAAACTGCTGCTTGGGTAGGTAAAACTTCCGCATAATAATCTATAGCTCTTAAGATGTGAATGATGATGGTAACTTAAGAGACCTCCAGTCGCTATGCGGTGCTTAGGAATGTAGATCTAAGCGTAGAGTCATCCCAAGCAGACGCTAGGGCATAGGCTCCGCAGTAGTGGAGGTCTACAGGAGAGGCTTCGAGGCTCACTCGGCGGTAAGGAGTCGTCCATAACGTTTTTGGGATTAATAAGTTGGAGTGATCAGTGAATCAAGGAGCATGACTGGCAGACCTATACAATAATATATATGTGACTGAGCCACACCCCCACCTCGCAAAGGTACGGAAAATTAGAGACTAGGGGGAAGAAGCGAGAGATTACGCAGGGCTGACGCATTATAACCCGTCTGCTAGGAGCTGCACAGGATGATATCCGAGGAAATCCCCAATAGCTTTGTGGAAAATAGAAATTCTCCACGGAGACGAGAAATAAAACTTCGGAAGAATGAGATGAAACTTCGGAAGAATGAAATCATAAGTCCGAAGAGTTTTTCCGTTCCTCTCTGGAAAAACAAAGCTCCCCACGGAGGAATTCACGATTTCCTACGTAGGAGTAGTTCATCTTCATAATGCGTCAGCCCTCAGAGATTACGTACATTCCACCCATTAATGTCTCTAGCCAGCAGCTAATCGCCAAACCACATCCAGCAACTACTACACAGCACCTGTCATAAAGTTTAGGATAAGTTCCGCTTGCGCAATTCTTGTTCAGCAACTCAGACGAGTGGTTCGCTTGCGTCTTAATATTGGACCTTTACGTATTATTTGGTTTTTACTTACCTTTGCGAATAAGTATAGAGGACTCCCTCTCACATCCGCTTAATAAAGTCTATCCAGACAGCTGCTAGGCGGAATGAGCTACGTATAGATCAGGGCGACACTCCTCAGTAGAGAAATGGATTAAACAACATATAGGTATGAGACGGAACTACATTTTAGTAATACTCCTAGGGCTACTAGCTTTAGCCACACAACACACCTCGCTCGCGCAGAGTGATCAGCAGATGGTCATACACACTAAGGATGGCAAGACCCACAGCTTTCTTGTTAGTGAGATAGATAGCTTTAAGTTTGTCGTACAGGAGTTTACGACACTTACATTCACGCAGGCAGAGCTACAGGTCGATCGCTCTGAAGATCCTGGCCATTACATTATAGCCTTTAGAAACGACGCTTGGAGCGAGACGATGGTCCTCGACTTCTATGCCGATCCAGCCTCCACGAAGCTGCCTAGTGGCACCTACGAGATCAATGAGAGCAAGGATGCGGGGACTATCCGTGGTAGCTCCAGTCAGGTCTCTGTAACGCCCATGGACGGTGGTGATGCCGAGACGGTTGCTCTAGCGAGCGGTCGTGTAGTTGTTGTAGCTGGCGATGGCGATCAGTACACCATGACGATGCAGTTATTGGGAGCCAATGGCAAAAGTTATCGTAGCGAGCTAACCACGACGCTACAGCGTAGTAGGCCTATCGTCAACACTTTTGTAGCGATATCTGCCTCAGCGAGCAATACGGGAGATACCAATACGATGGTCTCTCTGCTAGATGACACGGGGGTGACGCTGAGGCTAGACTTCTATCACAAAGCTCAGACATGGCTCCCAGAGGGTGACTATACCTTTAGTACAGAGGGTACAGAAGGAACTATTTCAGGCTACTCTGGTCTCATAGGGCTGGACTACTCATTATCCAAAGCAAAAGCAGGCTCCGCCAAGGTTACTATCGCAGACAACCTGTACACCATAACGGCAGAACTAGAGCTAGAGAATGGTGCTAGGTATCAGGTCTCCTATACCGGCAAGGTAGATGGCATCCTAATCGGAGGACAGAAGGAGGACGAGTACCAGTTTAATACAGACGCAGCTCGTGTCCTGAGTCCAGATGGACGCAAGCCTGGCCAGTTTATGATCAAGTTTAATGATACAAACTGGAGTCAAGAGATGACCATTGACTTTTATGGGCAACCTACAGATACACAACTACAGCCTGGCACCTATACTTATAGCGAAGGCTTGACACCGATGACCATCTCACCAAAGAGTTCGGTCTCCTTTTATTCACCAAAGAACAAGGACGTACGCTTTACCACAGGTTCTACCGTACAGGTCTCTCTTGAGAGCGACACTTATACAATCCTCTTTGACCTGATTGGGCAGGATGATCAGATACACTATCGGAGCCAATTCAAAGGAACAATAGACTTTACAAACAACTAACTAATTGTATAGAATCGATAATGGAAAAAACATTTAAGCTAGGGCTCTCAGCTCTATTCTTATCTCTCTTTACGCTCACGAGCTGTCACAAGGACAAGGAGGTAGAGGAGCAGCAACCAGCACTCCAGGTCACTGGTATTGAGGTAGCTGCGAATGCGATCACATTCGAAGTCTCATCAAAAGCCGTAGAACGGGTCGCATATATCTGCCAAGAGGCTGAGACGACAAAGCCCAAGGATGATGAGGTCATTGCACAGGGCAAGCAGATCGAGGCTAACAAGAAGGTAACTATCAAAGAGGAAAACCTCAAGGGCGATACAGAATATGTAGTCTACGTTGTCGCTCAGTCTGCCAAAGGCCTGATTGCTGCTACACCACTTAATATGAAGACGAATGAACACGGAGCGGATCAGATACGACTAGACCGAGTGCTCGCCTCATACTATGCGGTAGAGAATGACGAGACTGCAAACTATGTTGTTAACCTATCTAATGCCGATCCTAACCAGGCTGGCAATCCGGTCAAGCCGGGTGACGTACAGGTCGTCCTATCCCTCTACAACGTCAAGGACAAGAACCCTAAGTCGCCATCGCTACCTGTAGGTATCTATACATTGGGTGAGAAGATGCCCTTCGAGATAGAGTCTGGACAGTCTGCCTTTTACTTTGTCAATGACGAGGGTGCTGCTACCGCTCTCCCATTTTCTGAGAGTACTGTAGAGGTCCAGAAGAAGGACGATAAGTATCAAATAAAGATCAACCTAACCGACGGATCTGGACGACCCGTCTGGGCATACTATGAGGGCCCGATCAGCTTTCCTCTAGTCGGAGAGGCTTCCTTTGAGCCGTTTGACAAACCTCAGGACATTACCTTCACACAGGCTCAAGGACGCTACTATGGCAACTGGTTCGCACCACATAGCGACAACTTCCACATAGACTTCCTGGCAGGAAAGATGGAGAAGGGGAAGCTCCTGTCTGGCTACCAGCTCAGCTTGGATGGCTTCATGCACAAGGTCGCAGACTACAACGACCTCAACATACGTATTGAGGCGGGCGAGTACACTGTAGACGGACGTGACGTCAAGTCTTTCAACTGCCTACCTATGACAGTAAAGCGCGGTGAGCTGATACCCCTCTTCGGCACCAATTTAGCTATAGGATCCTACCTCAAGTACATTGATCCAGAGACTGGACTAGGCAAGATCGGATATTTTACATCGGGTAAGATGAAGGTTGAGGACAAGGGAACGAGCTATAAGTTCACCTTCGACTTCAAGACCCCAGAGGGGCAGTCCATCAAAGGAACCTTTGATGCTCCGATGAAGTTGGGCAACTTCAACGACAACGATAAAACCATGCCAAGGAGACCTTGGAGCACCATCAAGGGAGATCATCAGATCTCTTACCCCAAAGATGCTAAGCTTACAGCTAACTTCATGGGCAACTATTTAGACACGCGCTTTAATACTTGGATGCTCGTACTCGCTTCAGACAAGGGGGGAGAGATGATCACTACAGAGCTTGTCACGCCACTTGCAGCTGGCATGAAGCTAGTAGCAGGCACTTATAAGGTCGGCTGGGGAGTAGCTCCCTTCAAGGCATTCCCAGGTACGATGTCTTATGCTTCGCACGACTTCATCTACAGCTGGTTTGGAGATACTTCCAAGGCTGATGGAGAGGGAAACTCAACCTTCTATGCTCCACTCTGTGAGGGCACTATCACCGTTCAGGAGAGCGAAGACCAGTACACCATCGTGGTGGATGCTAAAGATGATGCAGGGAACAGTATCAAAGGCACATGGACTGGCAAGGCTGATATAAAGAACTTCAGCCAGGCCTCTGCCAAAAAGAAAGTAGCACTCCTTCTTAAGTACCTCAAGAAGAAATAGCAGAACAGTTGCTCTAGTATCGAGACGCACGAGACGTGTAGCAACGCACGACTCGTGCGTCCGTCGCATCTAAGCTATACGTGTCACCTGCTGTGCGTACGCACGTGACGTATAATCGTTGTAGGGGCGCTCGACCGAGCGTCCCTGCAACGGGCTACGCGTCTCGCGCTAACGTCTAGTCTCTAATAAGCCGTTGAGTCGCTCATCGTTACGATCTGTTGAGGAGCGCGCAGGTCTCAGGGTGACGTTGAGTGCACCAGCGTGCAGACTCTATTGCGTGCTGTGCTACCTTTGCACTGTCAACTAACTAGACATAGACAAGTGCGTCCCGACAGCGCTTCCTCGTCTGATCGCTCTGATGCCCTCTAACTTCTAATCGCTAATTTTCGTACCTTTGAAGTCGTAAGTTTTACCTGTGAGCCGAAGGTCTCACCTTTACAGTAAAGAACCTCTATCGCATTATGAGCAACGAAATGACTGATCAGACTTTATCAACCCAAGAGCATCCTATGAGCATCGCTGAGCGTGCTGCCGACAATATCCGCGCCCTCGCCATCTCGATGGTCGAGCACGCTAAGAGTGGCCACCCAGGCGGGACTATGGGCGGAGCGGACTTTATCCAGGTCCTCTTCTCCGAGCAACTGCGCTATGACCCTCGCCATCCGGAGCACCCCGCACGGGATCGCTTCTTTATGGATCCTGGCCACATGTCGCCGATGCTCTACGCACAGCTCGCACTGGCGGGATTCTTTACGATGGATGAGCTGGCAGCCTTCCGCTCGTGGGGCAGTCCTACGCCAGGACACCCGGAGCTTTGTCGTAGCCGTATGATCGAGAACACCAGTGGTCCGCTGGGACAGGGACACACCTACGCTGTGGGTGCAGCCATTGCAGCGAAGTTCCTCCAGCACCGTCTTGGCGATACGCTGATGCCACAGCGTATCTACGCTTTTATCTCTGACGGCGGTATCCAGGAGGAGATCAGTCAGGGTGCGGGGCGCATTGCGGGCGACCTTGGGCTAGACAACCTGATCATGTACTACGACTGTAACGACATACAGCTCTCGACGCGTGTCGAGGATATCACGGCTGAGGACGTTGCGGCTAAGTATGATGCGTGGGGCTGGAACGTCTTTGAGGTGCCAGGCAACGATCCAGCGGCGCTAAGTCAGGTGCTCCAAGACGCTATCGAGACTTCCGAAGAGACGGGCGCACCGACGCTTATCATTGGCTACACCAATATGGCTTACAAGGCGGTTGACGAGGAGGGTAATCCGCTGGCAAATCTGATCGCAACGCACGGCCAACCGATCTCTAAGGCGGGTGCTTCGTATGCTAAGACGATGCAGGCACTGGGTGCTGACCCGGACAATCCTTTCACCATATACGAGGATGTGGCTGCCTACTACGCTGATCGTCGCGAGGAACTCATCGCCTACTGGGATGGTCAGTACAAAATCCAGGAGAAATACAAGAAGGAGCACCCTGATCAGGCG
The DNA here is from genome assembly GCF_947254915.1 of uncultured Porphyromonas sp. Lineage (GTDB taxonomy): Bacteria > Bacteroidota > Bacteroidia > Bacteroidales > Porphyromonadaceae > Porphyromonas. The sequence goes on from NZ_CAMYEZ010000028.1 coordinate 9,845, forward strand.
AAACTCTATGACCGCTGGTTTGCTGCAGAGCCTACCTACGATGTCGCTTGGCAGGAGATCGCTCAGAAGGCTAATCAGGCAACGCGTGCCGCCTCGGCAACGGTGCTGGGTGAACTGGCGAAGCGGGTGGACAATATGATCGTTGCCTCGGCCGACCTCTCTAACTCGGACAAGACGGACGGCTATCTCAAGGGTACGAAGGCTCTGGAGGCGGGCGACTTCTCAGGCAAGTTCCTCCAGGCGGGAGTCTCGGAGCTTACGATGGCTGCGCTCTGCGTGGGTATCACCCTGCATGGCGGTATGCGTGCGGCGTGCGGTACCTTCTTTGTCTTCTCAGACTATATGAAGCCTGTCGTCCGTATGGCCGGGCTGATGGAGCAACCGGTCATCTTCATCTGGTCACACGACTCCTTTAGAGTTGGTGAGGACGGACCGACGCACGAGCCGGTCGAGCAGGAGGCACAGATACGTCTCCTAGAGCATCTGCACAATCACTCGGGTCGTCGTGCCCTACAGGTACTACGCCCAGCCGATGTGCATGAGGCTACGGTCGCCTGGCAGATGGCTATGGAAAACCTCCACACGCCGACGGCTCTCATCCTCTCTCGCCAAAACATCCAAGACTTACCTAATCCCACTTATGAGCGTGCTTGCCAGTTGAAGCATGGCGCTTACGTGGTTTCTGATACGACGCCTGCGGGCGAGACGCCCGACATGACGCTCATCGCCTCGGGTAGTGAGGTGAGCACCTTAGTACAAGCTGCTGAGCTACTCCAAGGCAAGGGGCACAAGCTACGCATCGTCTCGGTACCGAGCGAAGGACTCTTCTTCGATCAGCCTGCGACGTATCGTGAGAGCGTGATCCCTGCTAAGGGCGTGCGCTTCGGTCTGACCGCTGGTCTGCCTGTGACGCTCCTCCGCTTGGTCGGGGATATGGAGCATATCCATGGGTTGGAGAGCTTCGGCTTCTCCGCTCCTTACACGGTGCTGGACGAGAAGCTCGGCTTCACCGCAGAGGCGGTGGCACAGCGTATCGAGGAGCTCTGCCGATAGTGGACAAGAGCTATGGGACTATTCTCACGCTTCAAGAAATCAAGCAAAAAGTCTCCTGACTCAACCGAACCAGTCGAGCAGGAGACGCTAGATGCCACGCAGGAGGTGGCGGAGCAATCAACCGAGCCTAAGGCAGATACGCTCAAGGCGAACACGCTTAAGTTTGACGCACTCCGTGCACTCAAGATCGGCGAGGTGGACTTTGCGATACGTGCTCTGCGCACTTCGCTAGAGGAGATCGATGATCCTGAGTGTCGCCTTTACCTAGCGCAGGCTTTACAGCGCAAGCCCGACCTAGCTGGCTCGATGGCCGAGCTAACTACCATACTGGAGGCTTATCCAGACTATCCGATGGCGCTCTATGAGGCGACGAAGGTTGCCAATGGGCTGGACCAGCACAGCGAGACGATCGCCTACGCTGAGCGTGCCTTGGCGACCGAACTAGAGACGGTAGAGCAAGCTGAGCTATATCGTATGAAAGCTCAGGCGCAACTGGCTCTAAGTGAGTCTGAGCAAGCGCTCGCTACCATTGACCAAGCATTACAGTTGACCGACGAAGTACCACTCTACTGGCTCATCAAGGTGAAAGTGCTGATAGCGCTGGAGCGTTGGGAGGAGGCTTTGGCGGTTGCTCTAGAGACGGCCGAGAAGTTTCCCGAGGAGGAGCGAGCTTACCTTTACGAGGGTTTGATCACTTACCACGAGGGCGACAAGGAGCGTGCTGAGCATGCTTTCCGACAGGTGGTGGAGACGGATCCCTTCAACGTGGAGGGCTATATGCACCTGACGCATCTCGTAGAGGAGCTACGGGGCAAGGAGGCTGCTGCCGATGAGATGGAGCAGGCTCTGGATATGATCCCCCAGCCGACCCGTGCGCTCCTCGACTATGCGGCTCTACTATACAAAGAGTGCGACCGCACGGAGCAGTACGAGGGAGTGCAGCAGATGCTGGTGGATCTTCCTGAAGACGCTGAGACAAAGGCGGGCGAGGTCAACTTCGCTGGTCTATACGCTGGCGGCTTTTACTAAAAGGAGAAAGCCACGATGTCAGCCAAGCAACGCAAGTGGTATGTCGTATGGGAGGGCTATCGCCCAGGCGTCTATGACAACTGGCGGGACTGCCAGCTACAGGTCGTAGGCTTCCAAGGAGCTAAGTTCAAGTCCTACCCAACCTCAGAGCAAGCGCAGGCAGCGTTCGAACTGGGCTACCAAGAGGGACGCCAGCTGGGACAGCAGCATCGTGTCGCCAAGCCCGAGAGCAACCGACTACAGGTACAGCACAGTGTGGAGCAAGCGCCTGACCAGTTGATCGGTGACAAGATAGCGCCTGCGGGTTTCATCAACCATTCGATCGCTGTCGATGGAGCCTGCTCGTCCAATCCGGGTGTGACGGAGTATCGTGGCGTCTACACCTTTAGCCATGCGGAGCTCTTTCGGGCGGTCATCCCGTGGGGCACCAACAACATTGGCGAGTACCTAGCCATCGTTCACGCCTTGGCGCTGATGGAGCAGGGCAAACTCCCGCCACTGCCCATCTACTCCGATAGTAAGGTGGCGCTCGGGTGGGTAGCGCAGGCTCGCTGTCGTACGCGCCTGGACTCGACCGACCCACGTAGTGCTAAGACCTACGAATTGATCGTCCGAGCCTCACATTGGTTGAAGACGCACACCTTTCGGGTGCCACTGCTGAAGTGGGACACGGTCGCTTGGGGCGAGATCCCCGCAGACTTCGGCCGTAAGTAGCCGACGCTTATGCGCACGCCACTCTTCGTCTGCAACATCGGCCACGAGGTCGCACTGGAGGCTGGCGACCCGCTTCACTACACCCCGCCACGGATCATTCGTCAGATGCGCTCCGCACTCTGGAGCCTTCCCCTCTGGGCAACGCCTTCGTGGCTTGAGGACACAACGTGGTGGGTGCACCCCTTTGGCAAAAGCCTCTCGCCCTATCTCACTGACCGAGAGCTGAGCCATATAGCGAAAGATGGGGTAGGGGACGCCGAAATCACACTCTGGGGCCATGAGCGAAGCTTGTCGCACAGCCTGGCGAAGCTCTATGGAATAAGCGCTGGAGAGGCGTGTAGCGAGCTTTCGCAGAAGCTGATGCCTTGCTGGACCAGAGCCGCAAGTGTACGCTTCTTCGAGAGCTACAGTAGCGTGCCGTGGCGCAGTCGTGTTGCGATGATCACTGAGATAGGCGCCTTGGCGGAGTTTTTGACCCACGGTCCCTGTCTCGTCAAGCTCCCCTTTAGCAGCTCGGGAAGAGGGCTCTGGCGCATCAACCAGTTGGACAACCACCTCGAGGAGACGCTTCGCAAGCTTTTGCAAAGGCACCGCACCCTCCTCGTGGAGCCCCTGCTTGACAAACAGCAGGACTACGGTGCCGAGTACTATATAAATAAGGAGTGCGAGGTGCAGTTCGTCGGCCTATGCGCCTTCGAGACGGACGACCAAGGGCGCTACCTAGAGAGCCTCTGCCAAGATCCCGAGGAGACGCTCCGGCAACTCACAGACAGCCTCACAGATCCCGACGAACTGTACCAAGCTCTGGAGCAGCACCGCGCCTACCTCTCCCGTGAGGTAGCACCCTACTACCAAGGCCCCGTCGGCATCGACCTGCTCACCTACCGTCCCGACACACTCAGCCCCAGCCTCGCCCTGCACCCGTGGGTCGAGATCAACCTGCGCTACACCATGGGGCACTACGCTCTAGACCTCTACCGTGAGCGCACCCCTCAGGGGAGCCCCAACCAATATCGCTTCGGCATCCTCTCCGCACCACGTGCCAAAGCCCTCCTTGCCACCGCCACAATCCCAACACTAGACACCTCAGGTCGCCTGCGCTCAGGTCTCCTCCCGCTCACCTCCACCAACCTAGACACCGACCTCGCCACCGCCTCCCACCTCGCCTACCTCCGCACCCTAACGATCAAAAAGACGGACTCTTGAGAGCGGATTACGCTCCCCACGGAGGAAATCCCCGCTAGCTCACGAGAAAACGAAAATTCTTCACCGAGGGCCGAAATAAAAGTTCGGAAGAATGAAATGAAACTTCGGAAGAACGAAATCAAACTTCCGAAGAATTTCTCCGTGCCTCCGTGGAGAATGAAAAGTCTCCACCGAGGAATATCCCGAATTCCTTCGTTCGTGCCCGTACACCCACCCGTCAAATCCCCCGTCATGCGCTTCTACAGCGCACTTCCGCACGATCTCTCCCGAATTTAGTTGCAAAGCTATTGAAAGAGTGAAAATAAATACATATCTTTGCAGATAGAGACTGAGGTGTAGCAGATGGGCTGATGTAGCAAGCATCAGCCCATATGCTCCTCTTCCTATAGACCTAGAGATGTCGTATAATCTAGCTCATTGGAGAGTCCCGTGCAACAAAGTAGACTAACTTACTAAACATACAATATTATGAATAAAACAACTACTTATCTACTCTCCATCTTACTCCTCCTTGCTACGAGCTGTGATCTCTTTGCACAGTCGGAGTATACAGATAGGGTCCTATTGAGTACTAACCTCAAGAAGGGAGAGACGCTCTATCTAATCATTAGAGCTGATGAGCTCAATGTCGAAGGTGCTAAGGGAGAGTTCACTAGTATGAGCATCTCTGAGTATAAGATCGAGCGTGAGGGGGAGCCTCTAAAGATTAAGGGTAAAAACATCTCTATGCTAGACTGCTCTAACAATCAAGTGACAGCTCTAGATGCCTCTGCTGCCCCTTCACTAATGAGCTTAGTTTGCAATACTAATAAGGTGCAGTCACTCATTCTTCCTAAGGGCGATAAACTGAAGGTGCTGGGGTGTGCTAATAATGAGCTATCCAACATTGACCTAACAGATGTCAAGGGACTAAGAAGTCTCTCTTGCGCCAATAATAATATATTGACTTTGCATCCACAGGGCTGTGTAGCATTAGAGAGCCTCATCTTCGGACACAATAAGATAGAGCAGATAGATCTCCGCCACAATGTAGCCCTCAAGGAACTTTCTTGTGTCAGCAATCAACTTGCCTCCATAGATTTATCCCCCAACACATCCCTCGAACTCATCGACTGTGATAGCAACAAGATAAAGGAGCTAGACGTGACGCACTGCTTACAGCTACGCTCACTACGCTGTCAAGCTAATGGCATTAAGAAGCTTGATGTGACAAAAAATAAAAACCTCTCTGCTCTTTACTGTGCAGGTAATCAACTAACAGAGCTAGACCTCGCAGATCACAATGAACTGCTCTTCTTAAACTGCGGGCTCAATAAGCTCTCTAGCCTAGATCTAAGTGACTGCTCGAAGCTATTAGAGTTGATGTGCTATGAGAACGAGCTGACACAACTAAACTTTGCCTCTGACTCTCAACTAACGCAGTTGTGGTGCTACGGTAATAAGCTGACAGAGCTAGATGCAATGCAGCATCCTAATCTCACTAAGCTTTCTTGTTTCGCCAATAAACTGACCTCTCTAAATCTCTCTTTCTGTCCAAACCTGCAGGAGCTGTCTTGCTTTCTCAACAATATCGAAGAAATAGTCTTACAAGAGAACAAGATGCTGGTTACGCTCTCATGCTTTAGCAATCAAATCAAAGGGAAGAAGATGACTGAACTCGTAAAGAGTCTGTCTGATGCTCCTGAGTTCTTTAACGCTAAGCTGTTTGTTATCTGCACGAAAGATCCAAATGAAAAAAACATCTGTCTCACGAGTGATGTCGCCATTGCTAAGTCCAAACACTGGACTGTCGGGGATTATAATCTAGACAATGACTCCTATGTTGATTACGGAGGTAGTGAAGTGGGGATTTACAGCCCTGCACCTCAAGAGTGCAAAGTGTATCCTAATCCAGCTAGCGACTACGTCATATTGTCTGGATTCGCCTATGGGACAGAGGTGTCCCTGTGTGATCTAGCGGGGAGAGTTTTACGCACCTCTCGCATTGTAGCAGAGGAGAACCGCCTAAGTGTTTCTGACCTTCCGCGGGGGACTTACTTGCTCATCTCTACAGAAGGCGTTCAGTCGCTTATACTTCAATGAGCCAAAGCGGGGTGATATAAACTTCTATATGTGAAATAACTAGAGGGGGAGAATCGCTTTTAGTCTCCCCCCTCTAGGATTCGTTGTGACACAAAACGATTAGGGCTAGTCGCTCTCTTTCCGTCAGTGTCGCAACAAAGAAGAATCTGAACATAAAACCCATCATACAACAAACTATGAAAAGATCCCTTCTACTTAGCAAGCTAATCCTCTTGCTTTCGCTCATGAGCCTCTCTAGTACCGCAATGGAGGCTCATAAGACCTCAACCCCCGACGATTCGAGTGCCGCAACTCTTATTACACTACATACGCAGCAAGAGGTAGGTGCCGAGGTCAACCTAGTAATAGCTGGTGAAAATATCCACCTTTCAGGAATTGAACTGATTCGAACGGAAGAGCAGTTTGGTGAGATCATTTATACCTACAAGGTGTTGGACAATAACATTTCCATCTCTGGCGATGTCACAAAGCTTGGCATTGACTATTTTAATGTGGATCAACTCAAGCTGCAGAAAGCCTCCACGATTACAGAGTTATCCTGTAACTCCAATCCCTTAGAGTCTCTAGATGTGACAAGCTGTACGAGCCTACAAGTGCTGGAGTGTGGCAGTTGTCACCTGAGTCATCTAGACCTTTCTCAAACTCCAGCTCTGACTTATCTAGACTGTAGCAATAACAGTCTTACTGGGCTAGACCTTTCCAACAACGCCAGGCTTGAGACGCTCTCAGTACAACAGAATGGATTAACTGCTATAGACCTCTCTGCACTTCAAGATCTTACATACCTGATCATAAGCAAGAATGCCCTCGGCACTTTGGACCTTTCGAAGAACCTTAAACTAAAGAATCTTCAAGCAGACGAAATAGGTCTCACAAGGATAGATCTAAGTGCAAATAAACAGCTTGAGCTTTTGCATCTTGCCCAAAACAAGCTGCAGACCTTCTCTCTAGAAAGTCTTACCCTCAAAGAGCTTTATATCAATGACAATAACCTTACCTCATTAGAGCTAAAGTCTCCTAGCCTCGAGTTACTCTGTGCTTATGCAAATCAGCTTACAGATATTGATCTGACTAACCTCCCTAATCTCAACACCATTTCTCTGCACAGCAATACTTTGAGCACCATTGATCTGTCCAAAACTCCTAAGCTGGAGTACCTGTGGGTACAAAACAATAAACTGTCAGCTCTCGATCTGTCTTCATCTCCTTTGCTCTTGACATTAGAATGCTATCGCAACGCCCTTGATGAGGGTGCGACTCTTTCGCTAGTCAATACTTTGCCCGATCATGACCCGTCTTTAGGTGCCACTCTCATCATAGTCAATAACCCCATAGTAGACAAAAATTCCTGTAGTAAAGATGCTGTGGCAAAGGCAAAAGCTAAGGGATGGGGGGTATATGATCTCAATGAGGAAAAGAGCGGATATCCTGGCCTGCCGTATGAGGGCAAAGAGACAGCTAACGAATGGGTAGATAATCCCAAAGCCTTTATCATACAGACTCATGACGCTATTTATCCAAATGCGCCATTTGATCAAGCAGTTGTGTATCTATATGACAGCGTAGGTAACCTCCTACTTAAGGGTGCTCCAAATATACCTATCTCCACAGCTCTTCTCCCCTCTGGCGTATACCATATTGTAATTTTATCAGAGGATCAAATACTACTAGTACAGTCTATTGTCGTGTCTGAATCGAACGCAATAGTACCCTAAATGCTGTGACCCATATGATGATAGCTTCATTTCTATTGGGCTTACTAGTCTCATCGAGCTAGCCGACTTGCCGAAATCAGAATTATTCTAATCTTGCTCAGTCGCTCGTTTGTGCCTTTGCTTTAGCTCGCAAGAGTTAGGTGCGAGACAGACCTTGTCGCTTGAACGCTAGATGTTCAGCCACGCTGAATGGAGTCGCTGTTCTATTTGACGCTCTGTACTACAGGACGTTATATACACCT
>NZ_CAMYEZ010000029.1 GCF_947254915.1 uncultured Porphyromonas sp.
GAACTTTCATTCCTTTCTTCCGAAGTTTCATTTCATTCTTCCGAAGTTTTATTTCGCCCCTCAGTGGGGGATTTTTGTTTGCTCGCTGGAGATCTCCGATTTCCTCGGGAGGGATCGGCTAGAGAGACTACTGCACCTAGTGGGGCTGGTGGGGCTAGCGGCTCTTGTGGGGCTAGTCTCTAACTTCTGACTCCTAACTTCTACTAGGGCTGACGCATTATGTCTTGGAAGTACGCTTGACGACAACTCTGGGATATGCGACTTGAGCTTGACTGTGTAGCGCTATAGTTGCTGCTACATCTTCGCGACGTCCGATATCTTCCGAGGAATTTACCCAATAGCTCCGTAGAAAACGAAAGTTCTTCACGGAGGTGCGAAATGAAACTTCGGAAGAATGAAATGAAACTTCGGAAGAAAGGAATGAAAGTTCGGAAGAATTTTTCGTTTCCTCGCTAGATAATCTAGAATATCCACCGATGAATTTTCCAATTTTCTCCACCTCCCGATTTCTGTCGTAGAGAGGTAGATGCACTCGTCCGCTATAATGCGTCAGCCCTGTAACTTCTACCCTCGCTCCTCTCAATCCCAAATAAAATAGGTATCTTTGTGGACGAATCATTTACCACGGACTTTACCTAACAACTTTATTACCTATATATAGTATGAAGAATTTGGACTGGTCATCATTGGGGTTTGGTTACCTCAAGACCGATTACAATGTGCGCTGTTACTATCGTGATGGCAAGTGGGGTGAGCTAGAGGTCTCATCTGAGGAGACAGTCACGCTACACATGGGTGCTACCTGTCTGCACTATGGTCAGGAGGCTTTTGAGGGTCTCAAGGCTTACCGTGGTAAGGATGGTAAGATACGTCTCTTCCGTGTAGAGGAGAATGCTAAGCGTATGATCCGCTCGGCTGAGGGTGTCGTCATGGCTCCCGTACCTGAAGAGCTCTTCATTGAGGCTGTCAAGAAGGCTGTCAAGCTCAACGAGGACTTCGTACCTCCCTACGAGAGCGGTGCTTCGCTCTACATACGCCCACTCCTACTTGGTCTAGGCGCTCAGGTAGGTGTCAAGCCTGCTCCTGAGTATCTCTTTATCGTCTTCGTATCTCCCGTAGGTCCTTACTTCAAGGAGGGCTTTAAGCCTACACCTATGGCTATCATGCGTGGCTACGACCGTGCGGCTCCTTTGGGTACGGGTACGATCAAGGTGGGTGGTAACTATGCTGCTGGTATGGTACCGACTGTCCTAGCTCACGAGAAGGGCTACAGTGCTTGCCTCTTCCTCGATGCTAAGGAGAAGAAGTATATCGATGAGTGCGGTCCTGCTAACTTCTTCGGAATTAAGGACAACACGTACATCACGCCTGAGTCTACCTCTATCCTCCCCTCTATCACGAACAAGAGCTTGATGCAACTAGCTGAGGATCTCGGTCTGAAGGTGGAGCGTCGTCATGTACCTGAGGAGGAGCTGGCTACCTTTGAGGAGGCTGGCGCTTGTGGTACGGCTGCTGTCATCAGCCCGATACTACGTGTGGACGATCTCGATGAGCACAAGACTTATCAGATCTCTAAGGATGGTAAGCCTGGGCCTATCTGCGAGAAGCTCTACAACAAGCTCCGTGGCATCCAGTACGGAGACGAGCCTGATACACACGGCTGGGTAACCTTACTAGACTAATAGATAGGCTACTACTCTCGCAATGCGACTTACGCAAAGGCGTGCTCAGCATAGCTGCTGGGTACGCCTTTGTCTCATATGGGGCGAGGGTGTCGTTTGTGCCAAATAATCAGTACCTTTGTAGCGGTTTACACTATGGGTAAATCGCTACATGATGACAATCACACAAACTACTGACTCTGCTCCTGACTCGAAGCAGACAATCCTAGACCGCCGTTATCTGCGTATGGCTCGTATATGGGCTGAGAACTCCTACTGTCAGCGTCGACAAGTGGGCGCCCTCATCGTACACAATCAGATGATTATCTCGGATGGCTACAACGGTACGCCCTCGGGCTTTGAGAATGTGTGCGAAGATGACGAGGGCATCACGAAGCCTTACGTCCTCCACGCAGAGGCGAATGCAATCACCAAGGTAGCTGCCTCGGGCAACAACTGCACGGGGGCGACGATCTACATCACTGCCTCTCCTTGTCTAGAATGCGCTAAGCTGATCATCCAAAGTCGCATACGACGTGTGGTCTATGGCGAGCAGTACCGACTCACTGATGGCTTAGAGCTACTCAAGCGTGCGGGCATTGAGGTGGTCTACATACCGCTGGACTCTACTTCGTCAGCCACTATTCCGTCAGCCACGGAGTCCTCTACCCATTAGTATATGTGCCTATTCCTAGATAATAAGTGGTAGATATGCGTCGTCAGTATAAATATTTGCTTTGTGTTGTGGCGGGTGCGCTGGTTGGGGGCTTAGCTTTTTGGCTCATCTCTCGCTATCGGAGCTTCACGCAGGCAGACAAGTTCGACCAGGTACTTCAATTGATCGATAAGTATTACGTAGACTCCGTAGATATGGAGGAGCTACGCACTAACCTCTTGCCCTATCTGCTAGGCGCTCTGGATCCGCACTCTACTTACATACCTCCGCTGGAGTCAGAGCGTGAGGAGCAAAGACTGGAGGGACAGTTTGAGGGGATTGGGATCATCTACAACATCATCACCGACACGATTGTCATTGACCAGGTCTTCGCTGGCGGTCCCTCCGAGACGGCTGGTCTAGAGCCTGGCGACCGCATCTTATCGTGCGATGGTAAGAGCCTCCTCGGCGTACGCAACAACCAAGACACCATCACCTCTTCACTCAGAGGGCCTGTGGGATCTGTGGCGCACCTCTCGGTACTGCGTCGCAATACTCGCAGAGATGTGAGCGTAGTGCGTGGACCTGTGCCGATCCGGAGTATTGACGTGAGCTATATGCTGACACCCTCCATCGGGCTGATGCAGATCACCACTTGGGCTAGGACTACTTATGACGAGTTCATTCAGCATTGGGGTGCACTACAGCGGGCTGGGGCTAAAGCGCTAATACTAGACCTGAGAGACAATACGGGAGGCTATATGACCTCAGCGATAGCCGTCGCCAATGAGTTCCTTCAGGAGGGGCAATTGATCGTTTATACCGAGGGGCGCACGATGCCTCGTGAAGATGTCGTGGCAAATGGTGATGGCTTGCTCCAGCGCCTGCCACTCGTAGTGCTGGTCAATGAGAACAGTGCGTCAGCCTCCGAGATCTTTTCTGGAGCGATGCAGGATCACGACCGGGCGATGATCGTGGGACGACAGACCTACGGCAAGGGCTTGGTACAGCAGCCCTTTACCTTTGCGGATAAGTCCAGCGTACGTCTCACGGTGGCACGCTATTACACTCCTTCGGGGCGTAACATACAGCGTCCCTACGAGCAAGGTAGCCTCTCCTCCATTGAGGAGAGCCTTATGAGCGTCTCGGGGATCAAGCCTGTGGGCGACTATGCCGATACGCTCTCACTGACTAAGCTAAAGCAGCGGGAGTATCATAGTGACAAGGGGCGTCTTCTCTTCAGTGGCTACGGCATTATGCCCGACATCTTCGTGCCTCAAGACACAGCTATGATCAATGCTTACGCTGCTCGTCTGATTATGTCAGGCTTGATGCAGGAGTACGCTTTTTACTTTGTAGATCTAAATAGGGAGAGTCTCCGTGAGATGGGTTCCGTCCAGGAGCTTCTAGCGCTACTAGCTCGGGAGAAGTCTCTACTAAACGACCTCGCCACATACGCAGCCGAGCGAGGTATAGCACAGCGCCCACAGATGTTGCGCCAAGCCGCTCGGCGGTTGCAGCTACAGATGTATGCTTTGATAGCTAACCATCTCTTTGGCGCTACGGGCTTCTATCAGGTTATGACACAAGACGACCCGATGATCAGTAGCGCAGAGCAATATATAGAGGACAATTATCAGATGCGAAGATGAGTTGTGACAGAGTGAAAGAAGAGAAAAAAGCATTGCGCCGCGCCATACGTGCCAGGATGCGTAGTGAGTGGACCGAGGAGTACCGACAGACAGTCTCAGAGCGTGTCTGTGAGCAGATAGAGACCTTCCTGCCCTTCGTACGGAGCCACAGCATAGCTCTGTACTGTGCTATGGCAGACGAGGTAGACCTGACGACTATCCTAGAGCGCTATCAGGGTGAGAAGAGACTGCTCATCCCCCGTGTCGAGGGCGATGATATCAACTTCTACACCTATCAGTCTGACTCGCTCGTGACCAGCGAAGACTACCAAATCCTAGAGCCCACAGCAGCTGTTGAGGAGGCGGTAGATCCAGCAGAGATAGAGCTCATCCTTGTGCCTGGGCTAGCATTTGACCCGTATGGCGGACGTATGGGGCGTGGCAAGGGGTATTACGATCGCTTTTTCGCACGTTGTCCCCATGCACTCCGTGTAGCGGTCACCTCCTCGATGCAGATTGTTGAGCAGATCCCGCTAGAGCCTTGGGACGTCACGATGCACTACATCATATCTGATAGCAAAACTTACGAGGTGCGCGACTAATGTTGGCTGTTGGCTGTTAGCTGTTGGCTGTTAGCTGTTAGCCGTTGGCTATTAGCCTTAGTAGCTCTAGTACCTCTAGCCAACGGCCAACAGCTAACAGCTAACACAGCCAACGGCCAACAGCTAACAGCCAATAAAAGCTCCCCCCATCGCAGTAGATGCACTGTGGTGGGGGGAGCTTTTATTAGTACCTACTATATATTATAGGAGTGCGTCTAGACCACACTTAAGGTCTGCGATGATGTCCTCAACATTCTCCAGACCGATCGAGAGACGTACCATACCCTCTCCAATGTCAGAAGCAGCGCGCTCCTCAGGCGTGTAAGGCGAGTGCGTCATACTAGCTGGGTGCTCGATAAGCGTCTCAGCATCGCCGAGGCTCACGCAGAGTGTAGCTAGGTGCAGGCTATTCATCAGCTTGCGACCAGCTTCTAGACCACCCTTGAGCTCGAAGGCAATCATAGCACCCGGCAGGCGCATCTGCTTCTGAGCCAGCTCATACTGGGGGAAGCTCTTGAGACCTGGATAAGCGATTGATGCTATCGCAGGGTGCTTCTCCAGGAACTCAGCCACACGCTGTGCATTAGCGCAGTGACGCTCCATACGTATCTCCAGTGTCTTGATACCACGAGCGATCAGGTAAGCCTCAAACGGGCCAAGGACTGAACCCGTCATATCCTTGACAGCGAAGAGACGCACCTGGTCAATGTACTCCTTACGACCGACGACGAATCCCGCAATCACGTCACCGTGACCATTCAGATACTTCGTAGCCGAGTGTACGACCACGTCAGCACCGAGGTCTAGAGGACGCGTGATGAAAGGGGTGCAGTAAGTATTGTCCACCATCAGAACGGTTCCTTCCTGGCTGTGAGCTATCTTAGCCGCGCCTTCGATGTCCGTCAGGTACATGTTAGGATTAGCAGGCGTCTCGATGTAGACCAGCTTCGTATTGGGGCGCATAGCAGCCTTGATCTCATCTAGATTGCGAGCATCCACGAAGGTCACCTCCACACCAAAGCGTGAGAGCCCGTGCTCGAGGAATGAGTAAGTACAGCCGTAGAGCGTCTTACCAGCGACGATATGGTCACCAGCCTGTACTAGAGGGTAGATAGCAGAGGTGATAGCACCGATACCTGAGGAGGCGCTGACACAAGCCTCGCCACCCTCTAGAGAGGCGACCTTCTGCTCAGCAGCCGTGCAGGTAGGGTTCCCTAGACGGGTGTAAATGTATCCGTCCTCCTCGAGGGCAAAGCGTCTGCCACCCTGCTCCGCAGAGTCAAAGACGAAGGTAGAGGTCTGATAAATAGGCGTAGCCAGCGTACCGTGCTGATTATGCTCGCTACCAGCATGGATAGCTCGTGTAGCAAAGCCCATCTGCTGAAGTTCTTTTGGATCTATCATAAAGCTTTATCTAAAGGTTGTGATTATTCGGCACGAAGATACGAAAAAATAGCGCTCACGACTATATAGCCATCTAGTTAGAGATGAGCGGAGGGCTCCTCTAGTGGCACTAGGTGCAGGAGTGTCTCTAACCAATAGCTCCGTGAAAAACGACAAAACTCCACTGAGGAAAACAAAATTCCCCACCGAGGGGCGAAATAAAAGTTCGGAAGAATGAAATGAAACTTCGGAAGAATGAAATCAAAGTTCCGAAGATTTTTTCCGTTCCTCACTGGATAATCAACGATTTCTACCGAGGAATATCCGATTTCCCCTCTAGAGATCTGAGAGAGCTTGTCAATTACAGTGTGCTTACGAGCAGTCGCTCTACCGTTTAAGTGCTATATAGCGTCTCTGGGGCTATGCTATCGCTAGGCTCTCAGCTAGAGGAAAAACCAACACACCTAGGAGTGGAGCGACCTTTTCGTAAAAATAATTGCCCCCTTGTGACTATTCCACTATTTAACCACTATAAGTCGCTAGAGACGGCTATAGAAGCAGGAAAAATAGCGAAAGTATGCATCAAAACCTCACGTAAAGCCACTTATGTACCATATTAAGACTTTTGTGTACTAAGCAAATAATTACTACCTTTGTCTGCGATAGGCTCAGGCCTGTACCTTATCGATACTGTCCTGCGCTAGCTAATAGATATTTTCTTAACCAACAAACAACCAAAACAATGAATCACCGATTACTTATTGCCACGCTACTAGCTCTCCTTGGGATGGCTATTTACGCGCCACTACCAGCTCAGCAGCCTGGCGAGAGCAATCTCATCACGATCAAGCTCTCGGCGATGCCTACCGACGATGATGACCAGCCCACCACACTCCCACTAGCTGTGCAGGGAGAGGGTATAACCATTGAGGGAGTCGATGAGGCTTACGCTGCTGATCGCTCTTCTTACAAGCCTACAGCACTAGAGATCAAGATCCGTGGTGCTGTCAAGTCAATTCGCTGCGACTACGCCAACGTACTCTCGGCAATGGACATCACTAGCTCCAAGACGATCGAGCTGCTCAATGTCAAGAACAGTGGCATGACCGATCTACAGGTCAAGGGTGTCACCTCGCTCCAGGAGCTGATCTGTGCTCGCACCTCTATCTCTGCACTAGATCTGACAGGCTGCACGGGACTGACGAAGCTCGAGGCGAATTCCTGTATGAAGCTCACGAGCGTCACACTCACGGGCTGTACGGCTCTCGAGGAGATACAGCTACAAAACGGTGAAATCAAGGCGCTTGACCTCTCAGGCTTGACAAAGGTTAAGCGCCTTCAGCTAGAGCGTAACCCACTTGCGACACTCCAAGTGGCTGGACTGACCAAGCTTATGACGCTCAACGTAGAGGGGACCAAGCTCACAGCTCTATCTCTCTCCGACTGCACAGCTCTAGAGATGCTCACCGCCTCTCGCTGTGGCGATCTAGCTACCATTCAGCTCCCTAAGACGGACCAGCTCCAGTACCTCTACCTATCGGACTGCAAGCCACTACAGACGGTAGATCTGACGGGGCTTACGGGACTTAAGGAGGCTTACCTAGAGCGCAATAAGGCTCTTACCAAGGTGATCGTATCCGACTGTCCTAACCTCAAGCTACTCAGCCTATACCTCAGCGCTCTCCCTGCAGAGGCTACACTCGCAATCGTCAATGGACTTGCAGACCACAGCGCTAACTACGATGCTATGAAGCCTGCCTTCAAGATATACGCAAAGGGCGTTAAGTTTGACTACACAGAGGCAAACGTTTGGTCTCCCAAGGCTGCCAGCTTAGCTAGACGCAAGGGATGGACGCTCTACTCTAAGAATGACAACGACAACTCCATACCCAAACTACTCTACAGCGACTATGCCAAGGTCTCTATCGAAAAGACGGAGCATGGCAAGGTCGCTCTTGAGGGACTGGATGCCGAAGACTTAGCTCTCCTCCCCGTGGGGGAGACCTACAAGGTGGTCGCTACACCAGATGAGGGGTATCAGCTAGAGACCCTTAAGCTCAATGACGAGGATATACTTAAGGATATGCAGTTTGACCTAATGGCAGACGGCAAGGTCACAGCAACCTTTGCAAAGGGTAGCACATACCAGTACTACCTCACCAAAGTAGAGCCCTCTAAGCCTCACCCTGATCTCTGCACGTATACCTATGAATACGATGATAACAAGCAATGGATAAGCCGTACCGAGACCAAGGCTGATGGCTCTATCTCTCAGCACAACAGCATTAGCTACGACGACAAAGGTCGTATCTCCGACATCGCCACGACTATCTCCACAGACTACGATGGAGACGGCAAGCCCAGCATGTTTGCGCACTTCACATACGATGACCAGGGTCATATGACTGGACGTCAGATGAAGCTATACGATAAACTAATGGCTAACTACAAGATACTCTATCGCCCAGACGGTCAGGTAGACTACTGGGTAGACGAGACGGCTCAGGTGATGTCTGAGTACATCTACAATGATAAGGGGCAGCTCATCGAGGAGCAATTTGGTAGGCCTGACCTCTCACAAGATCGTCCTACAATCACCACCGTGTCGGGCAAAACCTTCTATACTTACAACGAGAAGGGACAAAAGAGCGAGGTGAAGAGCTCTGCTGCTCAGTTTAAGTGGAGGTACTTCAAGGGAGAGACCTACAAGTGGGACAACGACGGACTCCTAACGACCTACGGAGCAATGAACTACGAGTACAAGGAGGGTGAGAAGGATGCCGACAAGGGTGTCGCTAAGCCTGTCTATGAGTTGCGCTTTCAGTATGCCTCAGAGCAGACGGCAAAGGTCTTTTGGCCTAAGCGACCCTTTACAGAGGGCGGAGGTACGCTCGCTGAGTTCCTCTACGAGCTTACAGGGAACTGCCAGAAGGCTGAGTACTGGAGCCTAAGTGATGGTAAGGAAAAGCACTTCTTGGACTTCGTCTACACCTTTGAGGCTTCACCACGTCACATCCAGGAGCTAGTCGACAGAGGCACCACAACGGTACAGTATGCCTACGGCACGATCACCGCTGAGGGCGCATCCCTAGAGGGCCTACAGATATACGACACCACAGGTCAGCTACTCCGTGACTACCGCACGGCACCTTGCCAGCGCATAGACATGGGCGTCAGCGAACTACCCGACGGTCTATACATCGTTCGCACGATCTCCTCTGACAGTACACAGACGGACAAGGTGGTTATAACACAATAAGCAAGCAAAGACCTATGCTTCACTCTATCATAAGGCGAGGACTCATGACTATGCTCATGGGCCTCGCCCTATGCTCTCTTCAGAGCTACGCAGCTTCTCGTATCCTATTCACTACGGCTCTGCCAGTAGGATCGACGATCACACTCACCCTCTCCGCAGATGGTGCAGTAATGGCTCAAGGCCTAGCAGGATCCATCCTCGCTGATGGCAAGGCACACGCTTATACCATTGAGAGTGCTGAGGTGAAGCTCTCAGGAGCCATCACGGCTATCACGCTTTCGCACCAAAAGCTCTCTGCACTTGACATACGACAGGCCAAAGAGCTCACCGAGCTACGTTGTGTGGACAACAACCTCACGGAGCTAAACCTTTCCTTTGCCAAAGGACTCCAGCGTCTAGACTGCACTTTCAATCAGCTAGAGCAACTCAACATACCCAAAGCTTCTGCCCTCAAGGAGCTACGCCTCAAGGGCAACTACGTCAAGAGCCTTGACCTGGACCAGTGCCCTGACCTAGAGATCCTCGACTATGCGGACAACTACTACCCCGCCTTTATAAACCTAAGTAAGTGTCCTAAACTACAACAGCTAGATCTCGCAAAGAATCAGTTTCGCTCTCTAGATCTATCCCACAATGGAGCTCTGCGCTCACTCTCTTGTGGAGAAAACGAGATCTCCTCTCTAGACTTAGCGCATCTCTCCTCACTGGAGCGCCTCTCCGTAGCTAACTGCTCTAACCTAAGCAAGCTAACCCTCGGAGAGCATCCCAAGCTACGTTACTTAGACCTCTACGGCACAGGTGTAAGGAGTTTAGACTTCTCTAAGTTTCCACTTCTTGAGGAGCTCTCCTGCGCTTATGGACAGCTCGCCTCGCTAGACCTCTCTCACAATCAGAACCTCCGCATCCTCAGCTGTGCCAAGAACCCCTTCGCTGGGCTAGACGTATCGCACTGCCCACTCCTCGAGGAGCTCAGCTGTGGCGACCTGCAGATCAAGTCTATCGACCTAAGTCACAACCCTAAACTCGTATCACTACGGATAGGGCATAACAACCTCTCGCAGATAGACCTCTCTGCTCAGAAGGAGCTCAAGACGCTACACCTCTTCTACAATAACATCAGCAAGCTCGATCTCTCTGCGCAGACGCATCTAGAGGAGCTACTCTGCAACGACAACCAGCTCTCCTCCATAACCCTGCCAGCTAGCGCACCGCTTCGCCAATTGGACATCTACGACAATCAGATCAAGGAGTCACAGATGGCGCAGATCATTGCCCAGCTGCCCAATCGCACGGGGCAGACGAGAGGACTCTTTAAGGTTGTGAACTCGCCCAGCACCCTTGAGGGCAATGTCTGTACCAAGGCTCTTGTGGAGCAAGCTCTCGGTAAGTATTGGCGCGTCGTCGACTATGCTGACTTTGCCGACAGTGGCAATGGCCTAGACTACAGAGGATCCGATGCCCCCGAGATGGGCGAGAGCGTAGTCAAGCTCACCTTTGACAAGGCGGGTAGCACCGTACAGCTCACCGTCAGCGGACTAGGACTGCTTGAGTCCACAGGTACCACCAAGCCTATTACCAATGTGAAGGATCCCATCACCTATACCCTCGAAGGCAACGAGCTTACCATCCATGGAGATGTCTACAAGCTCGTCGTCAGTGGAGCCACCATTCGGTCCGTAGAGCTAACCAAGGCGACCTACCTCCGCGAGCTTGAGCTACACGACTACCAGCCTACGACCATCACACTCGCAGATCTACCCAATCTCGTGTCGCTCCGACTGCACGACAATCAGCTCACCTCCATTCAGCTCAGTGGTACGCCACTGCTTAACTACATCTCTTGCTACGGCAACAAGCTAACCGTCAAGGCGGGCAAAGACGTTATTGCCAGCTTACCCAAGCGCCTTGAAGCGGAACGAGCTACGATCCTCTGGCTCAACAGCAAGGGCGCAGGTGCTGACAACGCTTTTGCCAAGGAGCTACAACTCCTAGCACAGGCTAAGGGGTGGACGATGAGTGACTATCTAGACGGGAGCAAAGGAGACACAGGAGCTCCCATTGAGATCCCCACCTTCATTCATCCCATCGTACCAGTGGCTACACACGCTGTGCAGATTCGTCTCACAGCTGACGCGCTACAGATTAGCGCAGCGCCTCACACCTCTATTGCACTGTACGATCTGTCGGGACAGCTACAGCTACAGACGGAGACCGATGCCGAGGGGCTACGTGAGCTCCCACTCACCGCTTGCCCAGCAGGTCTATACATCCTAGCCACTCCCTCAGAGGCGGTCAAGGTGCTCATACCGTAGACATGGACATTGAGGATTATGGTGCAAGCCATAGCCTCAGTTTAGGGGAACGAAGACTGCTCGCCGCAGTCTCCAAGAAGTAGAGGCTCCTCCTTGGTGGAAGAGCCTCTACGCTATTCTATGTTAAGAGCTTTTACTTGCCAAAGAATGGCTCGAGGATGATCATCAGGTTCTGCATAAAGAATCTCACCGAGATGGCTAGGAGGATCACTCCGAAGAACTTACGCAGGATGTAGATACCCCCCTTGCCCAGCCAGCGCTCTAGGAGCGACACGGTGCGGAGCATCAGGTAGATGCAGACCACGTTAAGGATGATCGCGACAAAGAGAGTTGAGTTTGCCGTGCCCGAGGAGCGCATCGTCAGGATCGCCGTAAAGGAGGCTGCACCTGCAAAGAGCGGGAAGACAAGTGGCACGATGTCCGCATTGCCCGAGGGGTCATCATCCTGAAAGACCTGTATACCGAAGATCATCTCAACAGCTAGGACGAAGAGGACGATCGAACCCGCCACAGCAAAGGAGGAGACATCCACCCCGAAGAAGCTGAGCAGCGGCTCACCTATGAATAGGAATGCCATAAACATAATGGCCGATATGATGGCCACCTTGCTAGGGTGAAAGACTTTGCCCTTTTCCTTAAGGCTCAGTGCGATCGGGATGGCTCCGATGATGTCGATAGAGACAAAGAGGATCATAAAGGTCGCAAAGAAGCTCGGCAGGGTGAAGTGCTCGAAGTCAGCTAAGATACTATTCCAAAAATTTTCCATAGTCAGTGTTCGTTAAAAAGCGGTGTGTAGGGGGACGCTTTCGTCTGCAAAGGTAATAAATAGCGCTACAAGCATCAAGCAGAGGCGCCCCGAACCTCAGGGCTAAGGCATCGGACAGGATGAGGTCATCGCACATCTCTATGAAGATCGCCGAAAGATGGAGAAAATTGAACAATTCCTCGGTGCAGATTTTTGTTTTTTCAGCGAGGGACGAGCAAATTCTTCCGAACTTTCATTTCATTCTTCCGAAGTTTTATTTCATTCTTCCGAAGTTTTATTTCGCCCCTCCGTGGAGACTTTTCATTTGCTCCGTGAAGATTTCTGATTTCCTCGGGACGGGAGTAGCTGTTAGCTGTCAACTGTCGGCTAGTGCTCCTAGAGCCTCTAATGCCACTAGAGGAATACAACCGCTAACCTCTAATTTCGTATCTTTGCGGATGTATACCTTCACAGATCACTATGTCGCAGCTGAGCAATAGACCTTTGTCAGAGACGCTGGAGCTTACTTCTCTAGGAGATGTAGGCGAGCGTCGTGTTGTCATCGTGGGGCACAAATCGCCTGACGGAGACTGCATAGGCAGTGCCTTGGGGCTGCGTAGCTACCTGCTGGCACGGGGCGCTGACGAGGTCTCTATCCTAGTAGTGGGGCGTATGCCGGACAATCTGCTTTGGCTCCCAGGGGCTGAGACGGTACATCAGCTCTCGGCGCAGAGCGACTTAGAGCCGATACGTCAGATATTGGCTCAGGCTAGGCTACTGCTTCTAGTTGACTTCAACCATCTAGGGCGCATCGGTAACCCGCTCGAGGGTCTGGTCGCTGAGATTGTAGGCAAGTCCGAGGTGCGCTCCGTGATGATAGACCATCATCCAGAGCCCGAGATAGGGCTGGTCAATGAGATGTATAGCGACACCTCGGCGTGTGCCACTGGCTTTCTCATAGCAGAGCTACTTGGAGGCGGTGCGTCGAGAGAGCTAGAACTCTATGGCGGTGCCGATATGGCGACCTGCCTGCTCGCTGCAACCTACACGGATACGGGTCTCCTGCGGCATGGGCATATTACGCCGACGCTCTTTAGGACGATCGCTCACCTCCTAGAGGTCGGCGCGAGACATGAGGAGATCGTGCTACGGATCTTCAAGAGCGACAAGCTGAGCCGACAGCGGCTCCTCGGCTATATCATCAACGAGCGCACGACCTACGACCTAGATCTAGGGGTGGCGGTCTTTACGCTCAGACAGGAGGACTTTGATCGCTTTGGCATAGAGCCAGGAGATACAGAGGGCTTGGTCAATGTGCCCCTTGATGTGGCGGGTATACGAGCTGTCGCCTTCCTTCGCGAGCAGCGAGACCCCGACGAGCCGGTTAAGATATCCCTTCGCTCGCAGGGCAACTTGCCAGTCAATGAGGTGGCGAGCAAGATCTTCGGCGGAGGCGGACATCTAAACGCTGCGGGTGCTGAGTATCAGGGCACACTATCGGATGCGCTAGCTCTCGTGTGGGAGGGATTGCGCCAGCTTGTGCGGGATTACCCAGAGATTAGATGTTAGAAGTTAGACAATAGAGATTAGACAATAGAAATATGAAAGCAACAAACCATACCTTTACTACCCTTGTAACGCTTGTTATGATGCTCCTCTTGGGTCAGGGTGTCCTAACTAGCTGTCGAGACAGGCAGCATATCAAATCACTCTCAGAGATGCTACGTGACGAGGAGAAGATGATCAAGGGCTTCATCCAAGAGCAACAGATGAATGTACAAGAGGGGTCGGAGGATCAGCGCACGTTTGATCCAGCAGTGTGGTACAAGTTTCCCAACGGAGTCTATATGCAGGTGCTCAATAAGGGAACCGATCTAGCTAAGCCTGACCGCACACGTGTTATGCTCCGAATGAAAGGGCGCTTTATCGCACCAGACTACAATAAGTCCTTTGACAATCTGTCTAAAGGCTACCAGCAGTCTACAGAGTTTATCTACATTAACTCCCGTGACCGCAGTGGCTCTATCCACTATAAGTTGATCCAAGAGCAGTTTGGTCACTCCGTTGACGGACTAATGTGCGAAGGCATCGCCTATCCGCTCACATTGGTGGGCAATGGCGCCAAGGTACGTCTGCTCATTCCCTTCCTCCTCGGACCAAACATAGCGTACAATGCGGGTGCCCCAATGTATTGCGAGGAGGTCTGGTACCAGTTTGTCGATGAGACAAGCATCACTATTAATATTAATCTCGGTAGCAGCGATAACTTACGATAAGCTTAGCTACGCACTATTTGGACTTAATACTCTAAACGAATACTATGACGGTCATCAAATCAATCTCTGGAATACGCGGTACTGTCGGGGGCTCTCTGACGGACGGCTTCAACCCTCTGACGATAGCGCACTTTGTCGTGGGATATGCACAGCACATCAAGCTATACGAGTCTATCAGTAGACCAACTATTGTGGTAGGACGTGACGCTCGCCTATCGGGAGAGATGGTCGAGCAGGTGGTCATCGGCACGCTCCTCGGTATGGGTTGCGATGTAATCAACATCGGTCTAGCTACGACTCCGACCACTGAGATGGCTGTCCTAGGGCATCGTGCTGACGGTGGCATCATCATCACTGCTTCGCACAACCCAATCCAGTGGAATGCGCTCAAGTTCCTCGGGAGCGATGGCACTTTCCTCAATGTGGATCGTGGTAACGAGGTGCTGCGTCTCTCGGAGGATCACACGGTTCCCTTTGCTTCGGTCGAAGACTTGGGACAAGTCATCTCGACCGACTCCTATCTGCAGAAGCATATTGACGCAATCCTCGCACTGCCCGAGGTGGACGTGGAGGCTATCCGCAAAGCTGAGCTGACGGTCGCCTACGACCCGATCAATTCGGTCGGCGCTATCGCTCTGCCTCCGCTCTTTGAGGCGCTTGGTGTCAAGGAGTGGAGAGGAATCAACGACACGCCCGACGGAAAGTTTGCTCACAACCCCGAGCCACTGCCTAGTCACCTCGTGGATCTCTGCGAATTGGTGCGCATAGCACGTGCCGATGTGGGCTTTTCGGTAGATCCAGACGTGGACCGCCTAGCGATCATTGACGAGACGGGGCACCCCTTTGGCGAGGAGTACACACTGGTTGCTGTCGCTGACTACCTCCTCGGCTATCATGAGGGAGGAAATACGGTCTCTAATATGAGTTCGACACGCGCTCTGCGAGACATCACCGAGCGATATGGCGGGAGTTACGTCCCAGCTGCTGTCGGAGAGGTCAACGTAGTCAAGCGGATGCGAGAGACAGACGCACTCATCGGTGGCGAAGGCAACGGCGGCGTCATCTATCCTCGTCTGCATGCTGGACGCGATGCGCTCGTTGGCATTGCGCTCTTCCTTACCCACTTGGCAAAGAGTGGCGAGACGGTGAGCCAGCTACGGAAGCGCTATCCCAACTACGCCATGTGTAAGCGTCGTGTGGAGCTACCTGCGGGCACCAACGTGACAGCTCTCTTCGCCACTCTGGAGCGTGAGGTCGCTTCGCTGAAGCCCCTGACGGAGGATGGACTGAAGATTGACTTTGACAACTCATGGGTGCAGGTACGTCCCAGCAATACGGAGCCGATCGTCCGTGTCTACACGGAGGCTCCTACGGAAGAGGCTGCCTCTGCTCTCGCAGATCAGTACGTCTCGCTCGTGGAGCAACAGATCGCTCGCAAGTAGACTATGGCAAGAAAACGCAAAGAGCCGAGATATCTAGACGATGTACTCATCGAGCGGATGGGTGCCGAGGGACAATGCGTAGCACATGTCGAGGACAAGGTGCTCTTCGTCCCTTATGCAGCGCCAGGCGACCGCTGTCGCATACGTGTCGGTCGCTCCAAGCGAAGCTATATGCTGGGCACCATCGAGGAGCTCCTGGAGCCTTCGCCACTACGTGTGGAGCCTCGTTGCGAAGTCTTCGGAGCGTGTGGCGGGTGCAAGTGGCAACAGCTACCTTACGACGAGCAGCTCCGTGGTAAGGTGCAACAAGCCGCAGACGCGATGACGCGCATCGGACATATAGCCATTGAGCACACCGAGCCAATCGTAGGGTGTGAGGATCCGTGGCACTACCGCAACAAGGTCGAGTTTACCTTTAGCAAAAAGCGTTGGCTCACCGAGGAGGAGCTCAAAAGCCTTCCCGAGGAAGCGAGCGAACAAGAGCTTTGTGGGGTAGGCTTTCACAAGGCGGGAATGTTTGACAAGGTACTAGACCTGCATGGAGTGACCTGTCAGATAGCCGACCCGATAGCTTCGGAGATCCGAGACTATCTCAACGACTACTGCCTGGCGCGCTGGGAGGAGTACCCCTACTATGACCAGAGAGCGCACGAAGGCGTGATGCGAACGCTCCTAATCCGCACCACAACGCTGGGCGGGCTGATGGTTTTGATCGCCTTTGCCGAGGGAACGGAGGAGCTACGCGTGCAACTGCTAGAAGCGCTGCGTGAGCGCTTCCCCCAGATCACGTCGCTCTACTATATGGTCAATACGAAGTTTAACGACAGCCTCGCCGATCTCCCGGCGCAGCTCTACAGCGGTGCGCCATACATCGAGGAGAATATGCACGGTCTGCGCTATCGTATCGGCCCTAAGTCCTTCTACCAGACGAATAGTCGTCAGGCGGAGCGGCTCTATGAGAAGGTGCGTGAATACGCTCAGCTCACGGGCGATGAGGTGGTCTACGACCTCTACACAGGTGCTGGGACGATCGCCAACTACTTGGCGCAAAGCTGTCGCTCCGTCATCGGGATCGAGTATGTGCCAGAGGCTGTCGAGGATGCTTTTGTCAATAGAGATCAGAACGGGATCACGAACGCTACCTTCTACGCAGGCGATATGAAGGCGATCCTGACCGATGACTTCGTCGCAGCGCATGGTCGTCCTGATGTTCTGGTGACCGACCCGCCACGTGCAGGTATGGATGCGCCCGTCGTGGAGGTGATCCTGCGGGCGGCGCCACAGCGCATCGTCTATGTCAGTTGCAATCCAGCGACACAAGCACGAGACTTAGCGCTCCTCATGGCTGAGGGGCAGTACAGAGCCGTGAAGGCTTGCGCTGTTGACATGTTCCCCCATACGCATCACGTGGAGACGGTAGCTCTGTTGTCCAAACTAAATACAGAACATCATTTAGATATAGAAATAGGGGAAGATGAAGATTAATAATGAATGTTGTTGTGGATGCAAAACAGAAAAGCCGGATCAAA
>NZ_CAMYEZ010000030.1 GCF_947254915.1 uncultured Porphyromonas sp.
GGTCTCTTGCGACCAGCGAATGAGTCGTGTCGTGACGGGCTGACGATTCCGCGGAGGCGTATTGATATTGGAGAGGTCACGAGCGCCCATCAGGGAGAACTGCAGGGTGCGGGGTATCGGTGTCGCTGAGAGCGTGAGCGTATCCACGTTGACCTGTAGCTTGCGGAGCTGCTCCTTAGCCTTGACGCCAAACTTCTGCTCCTCGTCTATGATGAGCAGCCCGAGCGACTTGAAGGCGACCCCTTTGCTTAGCAGTCGGTGCGTGCCGATCAATATGTCGACCTGTCCCTCGGCTAGGTCCGCTAGGATGGCTTTCATCTGCTTGTCGCTCTTAGCTCTCGAGAGGTATTCGATGCGGCATGGCAAACCCTCGAGCCTCTGGCTAAATGTCTGGTAATGCTGGTAAGCGAGGATCGTCGTCGGCACCAAGACCGCCACCTGCTTGCTGTCGGCGACCGCCTTGAAGGCAGCTCGTATCGCCACCTCCGTCTTGCCAAAGCCCACGTCACCGCAGACCAATCGATCCATCGGACGGTTACTCTCCATGTCCGCCTTGATCTGCTCGATCGCTTTCAGTTGGTCGGGCGTCTCCTCATAAGCAAAGGAAGCCTCCATCTCGTGCTGCAGGTAGCTATCGGGCGAAAAGGCAAAGCCCGATTGCTCCTTGCGCGCTGCATAGAGTGCAATGAGGTCACGAGCGATCGACTTGATCTTGGTCTTCGCACGCTCCTTGAGCTTTGTCCAGGCACCCGTGCCTAGTTTGCTGAGTTGTGGCGAACCCTCCTCTTGTGCCTGATACTTCGAGAGCTTGTGCAGGCTATGGATGCTGACGAGGAGCACATCTTTGTTTTGGTAAACCAGCTTAACCACCTCACGTGGCTTGCCGTCTACCTCCGTGGTGAGGAGCCCGTCAAACTGACCCACACCGTGGTCGCTGTGGACGATGTAGTCGCCTGGCGAGATGGCGTGTAGCTCCTTGAGCGAGATCGCCGCATCGGCATTGCGAATGCGGTCGCTCTTGAGCTGGTAGTGGTGGTAGCGGTCGAAGATCTGATGGTCGGTCAGGAGTAAGACGTCCAAGTCCTTGTCCTCAAAGCCCTCGTGAACGACCAGTGGCACCCACTCGGGGAGGAGCTCCTCCGCCTCGCGCTCGATGAGTATCTCCTTGAGACGCTGCGCCTGTGCGGACGACTCGGAGAGGAAGAAGCTCTTGAAGAAGCCCCGCTTGCGCACCTGCAACTCCTCAACCAATAGGTCAAAGTGGCGATGGATCAGCAGCTGTGGCTTCGTCGCAAAGGTGATCCGCTGGTCAACGATTGACAGCCCTTTCGTCGGGGTGCCTAGGATCTTCGTGCGCTGCGCCACTTCAGCCGAGAGTTTGTCTGGGGGGAGTAACAGCTCGCGCATCTCCTCCTGTGTGGCAAAAGCACCTTCGTACTCTACCGCTAGCTCTGCATCGTAAAGCCCTTTCCACTGCTCAGCTAGCGACTCGTAGCGACTGATCCAGAGTTGGTAGTCAGGGGATAGGAGCGACAGGAGAGAGGTCTCTCCGCCAGAGGCATCGCCTTTGACCTGTAGTGCGGGGGCTATCTCGGCACGCTCGCACTGATCCACAGAGAGCTGGCTCTCGATGTCAAAGCGCCGTATGCTGTCGATCTCATCGTCAAAGAAGTCAATGCGGTACGGGTAGGTGCTCCCATAAGAGAAGATGTCCACGAGACTACCACGGTAGACCACTTGACCAGGACTGTAGACGTAGTCCACCTCTTCGAAGCCCTCCTCAAGTAGTCGCTCTCGTAGCTTATCTCGAGAGATCACATCGCCCACGCTGAGCGTGAAGCAGCTCTGCGCCACCTCCTGCTGGGAGGGTATTGCCTCGGCAAGAGCTTCGGGATAAGAGACGATCAGCGGTGTATCGCCCGCAGCAAGGCAGGCGAGCAATTCGGCCCGCAAGACCTCCTGCGCTGGCTCTCGCTGACCATACTTAATATGTCTATTGAAGGCTGAGGGGTAGTAGTAAGCTTTGACGCCCAAAGCCTCTAGGTCGCCCAGCATATAGCCCGCACTGTCGGCATCCTCGGCAATCACCAGATAAGGGTGCTCTCGCGCCAAGGTGGCGAGGATAAAGGCGGGCGCCGAAGCGGTCACCCCCTCGAGCTCTACACAATGATCCTGCTGTAGGGCTTGGCGAAGCTCTACGATGCGCGGATGATCGTGCCAGAGATCGAGGAGGGACATAGGGAGAGATTACTTCTGGCGTAGCTGGCGAGCCAGGATCGTATTACGCATCAGCGTGATGATGGTCATAGGACCTACACCGCCAGGCACAGGCGTGATGTAGGAGCAGTGCGGAGCCACCTCGTCAAAGTCGACGTCGCCCACGATGCGCGAGCCACTCTTCTTCGTTGCGTCGGGGACACGTGTGATGCCCACATCGATGACGATGGCACCCTCCTTGACCATCTCCTTCTTGACAAAGAGCGGGATACCGATCGCAGCGACGACGATGTCAGCCTGACGGCAAATGGAGGCGATGTCTTTCGTACGGCTGTGGCAGATCGTTACGGTCGCATTGCCCTGAGCCCCTTTCTGGAGGAAGAGCTGCGCGATCGGTTTACCGACGATGTTGCTACGTCCGAGGACCACCACATGCTTACCCTCCGTGCTGAGGTTGTAGTGCTTGAGTAGCTCGATAACCCCCTTCGGCGTGGCAGGTACGAGGCAAGGCTCTCCAAGGCTGAGGAGCCCCACGTTGATTGGGTGAAAGCCATCCACATCCTTGCGGTAGTCTACAGCGTGAATGACCGCCTGCTCGTCAATATGCTTCGGTAGTGGTAGCTGGACTATGAAGCCATCAACCTCGGGATCTTTGTTGAGTTGCTCGATCTCAGCGATGAGCTCCTCTTGAGTGATCGATTCGTCAAAGCGCTTCGTCAGAGAGATGAAGCCGACCTCCTCGCAAGCCTTGATCTTGCTCGCTATGTAGGTCTCACTGGCACCGTCATGGCCCACGATGATAGCGCCCAAACAAGGCGGGCGCTGCCCAGCAGCGACCATCTGCTGTACCTCCTGTGCGATCTCCTTCTTGATCTCGGTCGCAGTGGTCTTGCCATCTAGGCGAATGAATGATTCTTGTGTCATAGAGAGGTAGTTATATAGATGAATTTATTGTTCTGCTCTTGATAGCGAGGTGAGCAAAGATATCTTCTTGTCATCACCTTCGCAAAGTGACTGTACAAAGATACCGAAATCTAAGGTATTAACACATCGTAGCACCAGCGCCCACTATGGTATCTAGGAGGGAACTCTAGGTTAGTGAGAGGGATACTTTTATCAGACAGCAAAGATTAGTATCTTTGCAGTGCAGTAAGAGAGCTTACTTGGGTCCTTCTTCACCTTGCGGATCGACTGATACGACTCCGAAGATGCTCTCATCTGTAGACACACTATGGTTATGAACACTAGCGACTACCCTATCCTATCGCATATTGATACGCCTCAGCAGTTACGGCAGCTATCTCTCTCTCAGCTTCCTCAGCTGTGTCAGGAGCTCCGTCGCTATGAGCTGGAGGTGCTCTCGCACGTACCAGGTCACCTGGGATCTAGTCTGGGTGCGGTGGAACTCACGGTAGCGCTCCACTACGTCTGTCGCACCCCTTACGACCGCATCGTCTGGGACGTGGGGCATCAAGCTTATGGGCATAAGATCTTGACAGGAAGGCGCGATCGCTTTGAGTCTCTACGACAGTGGGGCGGGCTCTCGGGCTTTCCGCTCCCTAGCGAGAGCGAGTACGACACTTTTCCCGCAGGGCACGCCTCGAACTCAATCTCGGCTGCGCTGGGTATGGCGATCGCTGCTAAGCTCAAGCAAGAGGAGCGTCACGTCGTGGCGGTCATCGGTGATGGATCGATGACGGGCGGACTCGCCTTTGAGGGACTAAACAATGTGAGCTCCTACCCCAACGATCTGCTCATCGTGGTCAACGACAACAATATGTCCATCGATGCTAATGTGGGTGGACTAAACAAATACCTCGTCGACCTCAATACCAGTCACGCATACAATACGATCCGCTACGACCTCTACCGTGGTCTGCGACAGATGAATCTGATAAATGATCGTCGCAAGAAAAACATTCAGCGGATCAACAACAGTGTCAAGTCGCTCCTGACGCAAAACCAATCGTCCTTCTTTGACGGCTTGGGGATTCGCTACTTTGGTCCAGTCAATGGTCATGACATAGAGCATCTCGTGGAGACGCTCCGACGCATCCTCCCAATGCGAGGACCGAAGATACTACACCTCAGGACGATCAAAGGTAAGGGCTACAAGCCCGCCGAGGAGAATGCAACCGTATGGCATGCGCCTGGTTGCTTTGACGTGAAGACGGGAGAGCGTGTCAAGAGCGAGCGAGGAGCGCATCCGCCGAAGTTTCAAGAGGTCTTCGGAGAGACCGTCACCGAGCTAGCTTCCGAGGACAAGCGCATCGTGGGGATCACACCCGCCATGCCGTCGGGCAGTTCGCTGAATATAATGATGCGTGCCTTCCCCGAGCGAAGCTACGATGTGGGGATTGCGGAGGCACACGCAGTTACCTTTAGCGCAGGTATGGCGCGTGAGGGGATGATCCCGTTTTGTGTCATTTACTCCTCCTTCCTACAGCGCGCTTATGACCAGATCATACACGATGTCGCTCTGCCAGGCTACCACGTAGTCCTCTGCATCGACCGTGCAGGCTTGGTTGGTCAGGATGGAGCGACGCATCAGGGAGCCTTTGACCTAGCTTACCTCTGTACCGTCCCAAATATGACGGTTGCGGCTCCGATGAATGAGCACTACCTGCGCCACTTGATGCGCACGGCTTACGAGGGGCAGGAGGGTCCTATGGCGATTCGCTACCCGCGTGGCGAGGGTTCGCTGGTGGACTGGCGCTGTCCAGCGGAGCTCCTCCCGATAGGCAAGGGACGCATGCTACATGAGGGCGGACGCATCGCATTGCTCTCCATCGGCACCATCGGAGTGACCGCCGAGGAGGTGCGGGAGCGTCTACTCGCTGAGGGTATCGAGGTGGCGCACTACGACTTGATCTTTGCGAAGCCTCTAGACGAAGAGCTGATCACGACGGCTCTAGAGCGTTATGACAGCATTGCCACGCTTGAGGAGGGGACACTCATCGGAGGCGTGGGAGAGCGCATTGCAGCCCTAGCTCAGCGTCAGGGCTTCCGAGGAAAGCTCATTCAGTTTGGCCTGCCCGACGCTTTTATCGAGCAAGGCACCGTCGCTGAGCAACAACGCTACTGTGGCATTGATGCAGACACAATATATAATAGAATCAAAGCTGAGCTATGCGAATAGTTATTGCTGGAGCGGGCGAAGTGGGTACTCACTTAGCCTATAGGTTGTCGGGAGAGGAGCAGCAGTCCACGACACTCATTGACTCTGACAAGGAGTTGCTACGCCGTGTACAGCGCAAGTTTGACGCTTACACGATCGTAGGTGATCCGACAAAGCTGGAGGACCTGCAGCTAACGGAGGTGCACGACTGCGACCTCTTCGTCAGCGTGATGCCTGGTGAGGCGGATAATCTACTAGCCTGCATGCTCGCTGCGCAGCTTGGTGCCAAGCGAACCATCGCTCGTATCAACAATCACCGCTATCTGGCGGATCACTACCGTCGCTTCTTCGGGAGCCTAGGAGTGGACCAGCTCATCTACCCTGAGGAGCTGGCCGCCGAGGAGATTGCTAACAGCTTCAAGCACCCCTGGGCGAGAGTCTATGTGGAGCTCCTCAACGGGGCATTCGTCCTCGTGGGTGTCAAGGTGCGCCAAGGGAGCATCCTCGTGGGGCGTCCGCTGAGCTGGACTAAGGAGCTGGGCGACAAAGCCTTTCACGTGGTCTCTATCAAGCGTGGCGAAGAGACACTCATACCTGATGGTCAGACGATCATAGAGCACGGCGACGTGGTCTTCTTCACCTGTCTCAACAAAGACATTGACCTCGTTCGTCAGTACTGCGACAAGGACCAGCGCCCTGTCAAGCGTGTGGTCATCCTCGGCGGAAGCCTCATTGCGCTCCGCACCGTTTCGAAGGCTCCGAGCAATATTGACTTTCACCTTATCGAGCGAGACCTAGAGCGTATCAAGGAGATCGAGGACGAGATACCCTCCAATGTCAAGCTCTACGACGGCGATGGCCGTGATCTCAACCTCATCTCCGAGATTGGGCTGGACGAGGAGAGCATTTTCGTCGCTCTGACGGAGAACTCGGAGACGAACATCCTCGCCTGCCTCGCAGCCAAGCGTTTTCAAGTGGCGAAGACGATTGCGAAAGAGGAGAACATTGACTACATCCCCCTAGCCGAGAAGCTGGACATCGGCACGATCATCAATAAAAAGGTGATTGCTGCGGGCAACATCTTCCATGCGCTCCTAGGCTCCGACACGAAGTCTATCAAGTCGCTCACCATCGCTCACACAGATGTGGCGGAGCTACAGGCTAAGAGTGGCTCAACCATCACTGAGCGCCCTGTCAAGGAGCTAGACATACCGCAAGGCATCACCCTCGGTGGTCTGGTGCGCAACGGTGTGCCGATGCTAATTGACGGTAATATGGAGATCCAGCCCTACGACAGCGTCGTGGTCTTCTGTACCAATACGCCTATGGAACAACTCTCTAAGCTCTTTGACTAAAGTGCCACATCTAGCGAAGCCCTTTTTCTGATCCACCCAAAATCTATCTGACGAAAGCAAGCGCATGAGACGTATCAACCTACCCTTCGTGGGGAGCATCGTGGGAGCCATGTGCCTCATCGAGTGTCTCTTTTTGCTCATCTGCATTGTGGTCTCCCTCCTCATGCAGGATCACGCCGTGGCTCCTCTCCTAGTCGCACTAGGCTGTGCTCTGCTAGTCGGGCTCGGCTGCCTCTGGTTCGGACGACTCAAGTATAGTGACAAGCTCGGTCGCCGTGAGGCTATGCTCGCCGTATCGATGACGTGGCTGGTGGTGGCACTGATTGGTATGATTCCTTTTCTCGTGGGGGGTTACCTGCCCCGCTTTAGCAGTGCGCTCTTTGAGACGGTCTCGGGCTTTACCACTACGGGCGCCTCGGCCTTTACCTCCGTGGAGCACCTCCCCAAGGGGATCCTCTTCTGGCGCTCCATCATACAGTGGCAGGGAGGCATCGGCATCGTAGTCTTCTCCCTCGCACTGAGCCCCGTGCTGGGCAAAGACATTGGTCTCCTCTACCAAGCCGAGGTGACGGGCATCGATCACGACCGCTTTATGCCACGGATCAAGGAGGTCGCCATACGTCTCTCGGCAGTCTATTCCCTACTGACACTGGTGCTGATCGTCTTGCTACGACTCACGCCGATACCCCTATTCGACGCTACTTGTATGGCTTTCACCTGCATATCAACGGGTGGCTTCTCCATTTACGATCAGCCCTTTGAGGCGATCAATAGTCCTTACTTCGAGACGATCCTGATGATCTTTATGGTGATCGGTAGTCTAAACATGACGCTCATCTACTTTGCCTTCAAGGGGCAGATCAAGCAACTCTTCAGAGATGAGCAGACCCGTTGGTTCCTCGGCATCATTTTCGTCACTGCTTCGCTCGTTGCCCTGCACCTAGTCCTCAACAGCATACAGCCTCATCTAGGGAAAGCACTACGAGATGCCTTCTTTCAGATCGTCTCACTCATCTCAACCACGGGATATATCTATGCGGACTACTCCAGCTGGGGACCATTCTTTATGCTGTGCGGCATCTTCGTTATGCTCATCTGCGGCTGTGCTGGATCCACGGCGGGAGGGCTTAAAGTAATCCGCTTCGTCATCATGTCCAAGACACTGCCCAAGGAGATTGCCCACCGAGTCTCTCCAAGCCTCGTAGCTCCACTGCGAATCAATGGTAAGAGCGTCCCCGATGAAGCGGTCTACAAGGTGATGGGCTTCTTCTTTGGTTACATCGCTCTCATCTTCCTAGGCACCTTCTGTCTCACCTTCACGGGCAATGACTTCATCTCTGCCAGCACAGCCGCCGTATCGGCCATCGGCAATGTGGGTCCCGCCTTCGGAGACTACGTCTTCAACTTCTCGACCGCCTCTCCCTTTGACCTCATCGTGCTGAGCTTCCTCATGCTGGCTGGGCGTCTTGAGCTCTTCACCGTGCTGAGCCTCTTCGCTCCCGCCTTCTGGCATCGCTAAGCCAAGTCTATCCTAGCAAAAAGCAAGCCTCAACAAAGCTTAAGACGGTGCAAAGGTAATATGACCGGCCAACTAATAGAGAAGTCCGGTGCACTCAGCGTCAGTCTGTAATCAGCAAATGTCCTGACAGCTCCTAAGTGGAAATCGAGACTACAAAGGCACCAAACTTGTAGGACACCAAGACCACAACCCAAATGCGAGGCGCTAGCGAGGCGCTAGACGATAGAGTACGAAGGAGATAGCGAGGTAAACCAAGTTCGGCAGCCACGCAGCGACTACTGGAGCCATTGCTCCCGTCACTGCAAAGGAAGCAGTGACCGTCATAAAGAGGATATAGATAAAGCTTAGCGAGAGCCCCACAGCGAGAGCCAGTCCCATACCCCCCTTGCGCTTACGAGCTGAGAGCGAGACACCCATGAGCGTTAGAATAAACGAGGCGGGGATCATCGCTATGCGCTTGTGTAGCTCAATAGCGTAGAGCTGTGTCGCAGCTCCTCTCATACGTTGCTGCTGGATAGAGTGATATAACTGTGGCGTGGTGAGCATCTCAACATCACCCTCCGTGACGAGGAAGTCCCTCGGCGTGATCGGTATGATCGTATCAAGCTGAGTCCCTCTAAAGAGCGTGTCTTGTCGCTCGCCGAAGTAGGTGATCGTGTAGTCCTGTAGCTGCCAGTTGTAGAGCGTGTCGTAGATAACGCTGTTCGCCATCACGCGACTCTTGAGGTCTTTGCCCTCAAAGCGATCCATTGAGA
Source organism: uncultured Porphyromonas sp. (assembly GCF_947254915.1). Classification (GTDB taxonomy): domain Bacteria; phylum Bacteroidota; class Bacteroidia; order Bacteroidales; family Porphyromonadaceae; genus Porphyromonas. The sequence goes on from NZ_CAMYEZ010000030.1 coordinate 8,965, forward strand.
AGGTGTACCCGACCTTGCTTTCATCATTGTAATAGGACATAAACATAAAGGTCTCCGGCGCCACCTGCATCTGGATTGCATTGGCGTAGGTAATACGTTTGTCCTTGATATACCTATTCTGGAAGTCAATTCTGACGCGATTGCCTGGCGGTATGACGAAGCTACTCAAGAGGAAGGTCAATATCGCAATCACGGCAGCGCCAAGCATATACGGCTTGAGGAGCCGACGAAAGCTCATACCACAGCTTAAGAGGGCTATAATCTCACTATTCTCTGCTAAGCGTGAGGTAACGTAGATGACAGCGATGAAAACAAAGAGCGGACTAAAGAGATTTGCATAGTAAGGCACGAAGTTAGCATAGTAGTCCCATAAGATAGCCTTTAGGGGGACATCAGGCTGCAGGAGCTTGTCCAGCTTTTCGGTCACGTCAAAGGCTATCGCCACTGCCAGGATCAGGACAATGGAAAAGAAGTAGGTAGCCAAAAACTGGATAAAGATGTATCTATCGACCGTGGAGATTACCTTACGACGCATCTGTCTCTCAAAATATTAAGCTTTACATCGTAGCTTGCGCCCTCGGGAGGAGACCCTGCCGAGGGCTTGTGCTTAGGAAAGGATCCGCTACCAAGGCAGTCATATGCCGATTACTTAGCATAGCTCACAGCACGTGTCTCACGGATGACCGTGATCTTGACCTGTCCTGGGTAAGTCATCTCAGTCTGTATCTTATGAGCGATATCTGCCGAGAGCGTCTCGGTAGCCTGATCGTCTATCTCGTCCGCACCGACGATGACACGTAGCTCTCGACCCGCCTGAATTGCATAGGTCTTGACCACACCTGGGTAAGAAAGCGCCAGCTGCTCAAGGTCCTTGAGACGCTTGATGTACGCCTCGACGATCTCATGACGAGCCCCTGGTCTAGCACCACTTATCGAGTCACATATCTGGACGATAGGCGCTATCAGCGACTCCATCTCTATCTCCTCATGGTGAGCACCGACAGCATTGCAGATGTCAGGCTTCTCCTTGTACTTCTCGCAGAGCTTCATACCCAGTATAGCGTGTGGTAGCTCGGGCTCCTCGTCAGACACCTTGCCGATGTCGTGTAGGAGACCTGCACGACGCGCCTTCTTAGCATTGAGTCCCAGCTCAGATGCCATAGTGGCACAGAGATTGGCCGTCTCACGTGCATGTTGCAAGAGGTTCTGCCCATACGAGGAGCGATACTTCATCTTGCCCACCAGACGCACCAGCTCAGGGTGCATACCGTGTATGCCGAGGTCAATGATCGTCCGCTTGCCCGTCTCAATGATCTCCTCCTCGATCTGCTTGCTGACACGATCTACCACCTCCTCAATGCGAGCCGGGTGGATACGTCCGTCCTGTACCAACTGATGTAGCGCTAGGCGAGCTATCTCACGGCGCACAGGGTCAAAGGCTGAGAGCACGATAGCCTCTGGAGTATCGTCTACGATGATCTCCACGCCCGTGGCTGCCTCTAGAGCACGAATGTTACGACCCTCACGGCCGATGATACGTCCCTTGACCTCGTCATTGTCTATGTGAAAGACTGAAACAGAGTTCTCCACAGCCGTCTCAGTAGCGATACGCTGTATCGTCGCCACGATCAGTCGCCGGGCCTCTTGCGAAGCATTCATCTTAGCCTCCTCGATCACCTCAGCCGTGTAGGCTGCCGCCTGATCACGAGCCTCTAGACGCAAGGACTCGATGAGCTGCTCCTTAGCCTGTGTAGCCGACAGACCACCTATCTCCTCCAGCTTAGCTTGCTGTGTGCGGATCGCTTGGGTTAGCTCCTCTTGCTTCTGAACGACTAGCTGCTCCTGCTGTGTCATCTGCTTGCGCTCACGCTCTAGCTCTGTTGAGGCATCCTCCAGTTGCTTGGTACGTGCTGTGAGCGTCTGCTCGAGTTGCTGCAGGGTAGTCTCTCGGCTCTGCACCTGTGCCGTACGATCGGCCAAGCGCTCCTCCAGCTCACTCTTGAGCTGTAAGGCGTACTCCTTAGCCTCAATCACCTTTTGTTGCTTCAGTATCTCGGCATCCTGCTTAGCTTTCTCCAGGATGTCCTCCGCCTCTCGTAGTTCTTTCTTTTTTGTCTTATGAGCCTCGAGGACAACCCTCTCTGCGCGCTCCTCAGCTTCCTTGACGATGCGCTCCGCTCGTTGCTTGTAGAGTCGCATCACAGCGAGCCATACGACTCCTCCGCCTACGACTAGGGCTAACAATATGAATAGAATCAGTAGGTATGTGCTAATCTGCATAAATCGTTCTGCCTAAAGTGTGTATATCTAATCTGTCACAATGTTTCTGACATGATCGGTAGAGATACAGATGCGCCCTACTGAGAGGAGTCCCAGTGGTCAAACGATCAATCTTAGCTATATATTCCAGCCCTTCTGAGGAAAAAGGTGGGGGCACGACACCCCGCACACCCCTCGTCTACAGCTTTCGCTCTAGTAGATTGTTTACCTCAGAGAGACGCTTCAAGAGCTCAGTCGTGTCCTGGCTCTCCTTGAGCACCTCACACTGTACGGCAATATCTACAGCCGCCATAAGCCAGTGAAGCTGTTCATCGCTCTCTGCTGGCTGTGGGTAAGCTGCACGATACTTCTTGACGAGAGCCGATATCGTATGCTGTGCACGACGATAATAAGGCTCCTCGCTACGCGGCACATCAATGGGGATAGCGATACCGTCAACAAGCAGCGTGATACTCTGCATCTCGTCCCGACGATCCTCTAGGTTTTTGCCACCCTCTTGCTCCATCCGTGCCATTAGTGAGGCTGAGTTGTATCTATACTATGCTGTAGCTCTAGGAGAGCTATGCTTTGGTCCATTCGTTTGATCATCTGGGTCATTCGCTCCTTAGCGATACCCATATCTGCACCACTGACGATTAGGGCGCGCGCCATCAGGAGTTGTCGGTTGCGACTCTTCAGCTCCTCCAGTTCGTCACACAGTTCACCGAGCCGTCCCTTGAGATCTGCTATCTCTAGACGTTGCGTCTCCACCTCTTGTCGTAGCGAGTCACGCTGCTCGAGGAGTCGCATAGCGTTCTGGTAGAGTGCGTCCACCTGTAGTTGCTCGTCGTGCGTCATTTCGTCAACATGTACACTGCAAAGATACTGAAAAATGGCTCATCTCCCAAAATGTGTCAATCCCTAGACTCCGCACAACCCCCACGAGTAGCCCGCAGTAGGGACGTACGATCTGTGCGTCCGTTGTGTCAAAGGTTACTGTGACTGTCGTGTCAAATGTTACAGCATCGTGGTTTTGACGGGGACGGACGCACAGATCGTGCGTCCCTACAACCGTTACTCGTCCCCTGCGTCCAGACAAGTCGTTATTCGTCCGAGGCACTCTGGCGCACTCCGATGACTCCGACACCACACCTTTGAGGAAATCAGAATTCTCTTCGGAGGGATTTGCGAATATCCACCGAGGAACGGAAAAATTCTTCGGAAGTTTGATTTGCTTCTTCCGAAGTTTCATTTCATTCTTCCGAAGTTTTATTTCGTCCCTCCGTGGAGAATTTTCGTTTTCTACCGAGGCTTTTGCGATTTCCTCGGGGGGGGGGGGCTAGCGGTTGTTGGCGATTAGCGGTTGGCTAGTGGCACTCGAGCTTCTAGTGACACTAGTGCTCCTAGGAATCCTAGAACCTCTAGTCTCTAACCTCTTTTTCGTATCTTTGTGAGCATATTACTTAGGACAAGGAATTATTATGGCATCACAAGAAGATCTCTTTAAGAAGATTGTATCCCACTGCAAGGAGTACGGATTTGTCTTCCCCTCATCTGATATCTACGATGGGCTGAGCGCCGTCTATGACTACGGTCAGAACGGTGTAGAGCTCAAAAACAATATCAAGCGCTACTGGTGGGAGGCGATGACTCGCCTACACCCTAATGTGGTCGGTATTGATTCGTCGATCTTTATGCACCCAGATATATGGAGGGCTTCGGGACATATAGATGCTTTCAACGATCCACTCATTGATAACAAAGACTCCAAAAAGCGTTACCGTGCGGATGTCCTCATTGAGGACCAGATCGCTAAGATCGAGGGTAAGGCGGAGAAGGAGATAGAGAAGGCGCGCAAGCGCTTTGGCGACTCTTTTGACGAGTCGCTCTACCGCACGACCAATCCTCGTGTCATGGGTTACATCGAGCAGGCTGAGGCTCTGCGCCAGCGGATGGCTAAGGCGCTCAACGACAACGACCTTGAGGAGCTTCGTCAAATCATCCTCGATGAAAAGATCGTCTGCCCCATCAGTGGCACGACGAACTGGACGGAGGTGCGTCAGTTTAACCTGATGTTTGCCACGGAGGTGGGTTCGACGGCAGAGGGTGCCTCGACGATCTACCTACGCCCCGAGACGGCTCAGGGGATCTTCGTCAACTACCTCAATGTGCAGAAGACGGGACGTATGAAGCTTCCCTTCGGTATAGCGCAGATCGGTAAGGCCTTCCGCAATGAGATCGTGGCACGTCAGTTTATCTTCCGTATGCGTGAGTTTGAGCAGATGGAGATGCAGTACTTCGTTCAGCCAGGCACTGAGCTAGAGTGGTTTGAGTACTGGAAGAAGCTGCGCCTGCACTGGCACTACGCTCTAGGCTTCCCGCAGAGCGACTACCGCTACCACGATCACGAGAAGCTGGCGCACTATGCCAATGCAGCGACCGATATTGAATACCTTATGCCCTTTGGTTATAAAGAGGTGGAGGGGATCCATAGTCGTACGGACTTTGACCTATCGCGCCACGAGGAGTTCTCGGGCAAGAAGCTCCGCTACTACGATCCCGAGACGAAGGAGTCCTATATCCCATACGTCGTGGAGACCAGTATCGGAGTGGATCGTATGTTCCTCTCGGTGCTATGTGGCTCCTACAAGGAGGAGCAGACGGAGAGTGGCGAGACCCGTGTGGTCCTCTCGCTACCGCCCGCACTAGCACCAGTCAAGCTGGCTGTCCTACCGCTCGTACGCAAGGATGGGCTGGACGAGAAGGCGCATGAGGTGGTACGTCTCCTGCACCTGGACTTCACCTGCCAGTATGATGAGAAGGATAGCATCGGCAAGCGCTACCGTCGTCAAGATGCTATCGGTACGCCCTACTGTATCACCGTCGACCACCAGACGCTTGAGGACAACACGGTCACTCTACGTGATCGCGACACGATGCAACAGGAGCGTATCGCTATCTCCGAGCTACACGACCTCATCGCCCAGCGCACTAGTATCAATACCTTACTAAAGAAAATCGAAGATGAAATATAGTATATCCCTCAGAGTAGCCCTCGTGACGCTACTCTCTCTACTCCTCTTAGCATCTTGCGAGGATCCTATTGATGCCACCACTCAGTGGCGCATCAACAATGAGAGTTCTTTCAATGAGTACGCATCAAAAGAGGACTATACGAAAGCCTCCCTCCCGGGCTCCTCAGCCTACGTCTATATGAAGTGGCTCGCCCATGGTGAGGGTAAGGAGTACCCCATCGAGACCTCTCGCATCAAGTGCCACTACGAGATGCGTATGCTCGTGGGGGATAAGGTCGTAGATGGCAACTACGGCTCGGAGCGCTCAGCTCAGTTTGCCATCAACCGTGGTCCAAAGAATCAGCTTATTGAGGGAGCTCGCATTGGTCTCCAGCAGATGGTCGTAGGCGATGAGGCGGAGATCATCATTCCCTGGTATCTAGCCTATGGCGATAGTCGCTCTGGCGAGATCAATCCCTACTCAGCGCTAAAGTTTCGCATCAAGCTCGAGGAGATTATCCCCGAGAGCCAGCGCTCTGCGGAGGCTCACGACTAAACTTGTCCTATTATCAACCTTAAATCTACACACTATGAAGATACTACTAACCAATGATGATGGCGTCCACGCACAGGGTATCCGTGAACTAGCAGAGACGCTCTCCCAGATAGCGACGGTCACGGTCGTCGCGCCCACAGAGCCACGCTCGGGAGCCTCCTCGCAGATCACCTCCCGTACGCCACTACGGATCACCCTTATGGAGGAGAGCGAGCAGCTACCCTATCAACTGTACAGTTGCTCGGGAACGCCTGTGGACTGTGTCAAGCTGGCACTGAACACGATCTTTGCGACTACGCTCCCTGACCTCGTGGTGTCGGGGATTAACCATGGGCGCAACGATGGTATCTGCGCAATCTACTCAGGCACAGCTGGCGCTGCCATAGAGGCAGCCATAGCTCGTATACCAGCGGTCGCCTTTTCGCTAGCTAACCACAGCGACAAGTGTGACTTTAGCGAGGTATGCGCCTTTGCCAAGCGATTTATCCCGCAAGTGATGGAGCATGGACTACCTCGCACGACGATGCTCAATGTAAACTTCCCGAAGGCTCCCGCCAAGGGGATCAAGTGGGCTCCCCAAGGGACGGGACGCTTCGTCAATGAATATATGCGGTCGGAGACACCTCACGGCACGCCCGTCTACTGGATGCAGGGCGACCAAGTGGATCCCGATCACCGTACAGGGACGGATCACTACTGGCTCGTCGAGGGCTACGCTACGATAGCGCCCCTACAGATTGACATGACGGATCACCCCTTCCTAGAGCGGGTCACTAAGGAGTGGACTCTACAGCTCTAGCGTAAACCTCTCGTGTAAGCTATGAAATATCTGCTCATAGCTGGCGAAGCTTCTGGCGATGAGCACGGTGCACGGCTCATCGCCTCACTAAAAGCGGTCGATGCGGAGGCCGCTTTTGCCTTTATTGGCGGGGACAAGATGGCGCAGCAGGCGGGTGTCGCTCCGCTTTACCACTATCGTGAGATAGCCGTCATGGGCTTCACAAGCGTACTGCGTAGTATGCGCAAGATAGGTCACGCGGCGCAACTCTTGCGGGAGGAGATGACTTCGAATCCTCCTGACGTGGTGATCCCAATCGACTACGGTGGCTTTAACCTGCGCTACACGCTCCCGATGGCGCATCGTCACGGGGTGCCGGTGGTTTACTACATACCGCCTAAGGTGTGGGCATCGCGTCGGCGACGCATCAAGCGACTCAAGAGTTACACGGATCTCTGCTTGACGATCCTCCCCTTTGAGGCGGACTACCTCTCGCAGCGTGGTGTCTCTGCTCGCTATGTGGGCAACCCGAGTATACAGAGCGTGGGCGAGCTACTGGCGAGCAATGCTAAGCTATGCGACACGGCTCGACCTTACATAGCACTCCTCCCAGGGAGCCGCGAAGCGGAGATAGCGCGCAACCTGCCGATTATGTGCCAAGCGATCGACCTCCTGCCAGCTCCCTGGCGAGCAGTCATCGCAGGTGCGCCGAGCATTGACCGAGAGCGCTACACCCCTTATATAAATGAGCGCATAGAGCTGGTCACCGACGAGACGCTACCGCTATTGGCTGGCGCCTCCGCAGCTCTTGTCACCTCAGGAACGGCAACGCTCGAGACGGCGCTCATAGGCACTCCACAGGTGGTCGCCTATCGGCTCCCCGCAGGTCGCTTAGCGCGCTGGGCTTTTGACCATCTACTGCCGATCCGTTACTTCTCTTTGGTGAACCTGATCGCAGAGTGTCCAGTCGTTGAGGAGCTACTCGGCGACAAGGTGACGCCACAGCGACTCGCTCAGGCGATCACCCCGCTCCTAGACCGTGAAGGCTCAGCCTATCAAGCGCAGCAAGCGCACTACGACGAGGTTCGTCAGCGACTAGACCCGTCACGTGTTGCTTCGCAAGTAGCAGCCGAGACCATCTACCACGCACTCACGACGCAGTGGGAGCCGACCCGCTGGACTACCGAAGACTGATCCTACTTAGCCCAAGTTTCACGGCAAAAATGAATTTCGAGGCGTTTGCTCCGATCTTTGATGAAACTAGATTGGTAACTCGCTGAGTTTCAGATGGAGTTCTTCGGGGTGCGGGGCTGACTCCGATTTGTAGGGCACTTTTGGTTGAAATATTTGTCGTTACTTTGTAGCCTCCTACCATAGATAGACAATGCAAAGGTAATATAGCAAGCTATAGAGCCACGCACTCTAGTGTATTCAATGTCTGTCTGTAACTTGTAAATGTTTCAGCAAGGTACAAAGAAGCGCAATACAATAACTAACTCAAATCTGTAGGACACAAAGTCCATAACTCAAACGTCACAGTCCGCATCCAGCAACCATTACATATTCCCTCCCGTGAAACTTGGGTTAGTCGCTTTGTCTAGAGCTTGCTGCGACAGTATCAACACAGAGAGCGGGTCTGCTCAGTGACGAACAGACCCGCTCTCCTTATATT
>NZ_CAMYEZ010000031.1 GCF_947254915.1 uncultured Porphyromonas sp.
CCTCAGCCCAATGAGGCTTGTACTCGGCATAGACGTTGAAGATAGAGATCTTTTGATCTGTAGCGTTGACCTCAAGTCTAGCTGCGAGGTCTCCATAGGTAGCGATGGCAGCGAGTCGTCCACGACGTATGCCCATCCTCGTGGTGGGCTGATCGTTAGGAGCCGTGATGTTACCGACCCTGATGTAGTCGCTCTCGGAGCCATACTGCGCGATAGCCTGCACAAAGCCTGTGAAGGTAAAGCGTACCTGCTCCTGAGCGTAAGTAGTCGTACTACTGAGGAGTAGAACGAGAGCGAGTAGAGAGATGAGTCTCCGTTGCATTGTAGAAGTCATAAGTCTAGAAGTTAGAGATTAAAGTGAAGTCACTGCAAAGTTAATCATATTCACTGCTATAGACTGCTGGGATTACAATCGTATAGGACGGCTTCATTTATGGTAGTATCAAGGAAATCAAGCAATTCCTCGGTGGAAATTGCCGAATCTCCACGGAGGAATAAAAAAAATCATCGGAACTTTCATTTCATTCTTCCGAAGTTTCATTTCATTCTTCCGAAGTTTTATTTCGTCCCTCGGTGGAGAATTTTTATTTTCTCCCTGGAGCTTTCCGATTTCCTCGGTAGAGATTGTAATCAGCAGAGATGTAAGAGTGGCTACAGACAGCCTTAATACTGACCATTTCGTCAGAAAGCTATATATTTGTAGCATTGAAAATGTAGACGAACATTATAGATGACGAGACTAAGCGTTAACATTAACAAGATAGCGACCCTCCGCAACGCTCGTGGCGGTGACACGCCCAATGTGGTATTGGCAGCAAGACGCTGTCAAGAGTTTGGTGCCGAGGGGATCACGGTACACCCGAGACCTGATGAGCGGCACATCACTTATCAAGATGTGAGAGACCTTAGGGAGGTGGTCACCACGGAGTTCAACATTGAGGGCTACCCCTCCGATTCCTTCCTCAATCTCGTCTGCTCGGTACGTCCTGAGCAGGTGACGCTTGTACCAGACAAGCCTGACGCACTCACCTCTGATAGTGGCTGGGCCGTGGCTGATTGTCGTGACCTGCTCAAGCCGATCGTTGAGCGTCTGAAGCAGGCGGGCATACGTGTCTCGCTCTTCGTCGGGACCGACCCACGACACATCGAGGCTGCAGCTGAGATTGGTGCCGATCGTGTGGAGCTATACACGGAGCCTTACGCGTCGCAGATGGCGCAGAGTGGCGATCCTAAGGTGATCGTCGCTCCCTTTGCAGAGGCGGCTCAGGTAGCTCAGCGTGTTGGTCTAGGAGTCAATGCGGGGCACGACCTAAATCGTGACAATCTCGCCTACTTCGTCCAGCATGTGACACCACTAGATGAAGTTTCCATAGGACATGCACTCATCAGCGATGCCCTTTACCTAGGTCTCGAGGAGACCATCGCACAGTATCTCAAACAGGCTCACTCTAACTCATAAATATACCTTTGCAAGAATCACTTATGTATCCTATACTTCAGATTGCCAATACAGTAGCTGATCAGACAGCTACCGAACCCGCTACGATGTCCCTATGGGAGCTGGCGTGCGCTGGTGGATGGATTATGATCGTCCTCCTACTCCTCTCGCTCGTCGCTATCTACGTTTTTGTAGCTAAGTATATCGAGCTACGCAAGGTCAATCGTCCTGACGACTCCCTTATCGCACGCATCAAGGACTATCTACAGATGGGGCGCAAAGATAGTGCGATAGCCCTGTGCAAAGAGAAGAACACCCCCGAGGCTCACATGATCGAAAAGGGACTCAAGCGTCTCGGTCAACCCGCCTCCGAGGTACTCCCCGCTATTGAAAACGTAGGCTCCTACGAGGTGGGACGTCTCGAGCGTGGACTACCACTGCTAGCGACGATCGCTGCGGGGGCTCCGATGATTGGTTTCCTCGGTACGGTGACTGGTATGGTACAGGCTTTCTTTGACCTAGCTAATGCACCTGGAGGGATCGATGTATCGCTCCTTTCGAGCGGTATCTACCAAGCGCTGGTCACAACGGTGGGCGGTCTGATCGTCGGTATCGTGACGCTCTTCCTCTACAACTATTTGGTCGGACAGATCAACCGCATCGTCAATCGTCTAGAGGCTAACACGCTAGACTTTATGGACGTAATCAACGAACTGTAAGCGATCGTGCTACACCCCTTAATGCTAAGCTCATGAGTATCAAGAGACGCAGTAAGCATATATCTGTATTTAGTATGGCATCAATGACAGATGTCATCTTCCTGCTACTGATCTTCTTTATGGTGGTCAGCACGCTGGTGGTACCCAATGCGATCAAGGTGAACTTACCCTCCTCGCAGTCTACCGCCACAACGCAAGAGCCTGTGGCGCGCGTCACAATTGATGCGGAGGGCTACTACTACATATCCACAGAGAGTGCGCCTGAGACGACGCTACTACCTGTCGAGGAGCTGGAGGCTAGACTCTACGAGATAGGGGCTGCACACGACGATGAGGAGGACCCCTACGTAGTCCTCTATGCCGACAGATCAGTGTCGTATGGTGAGATCGTCAAGGTACTCAACGCCTCGGCTACCGCTGGGCTACGTATGATCTTGGCAACGGAAGCTTTACAAGATAACAGTACGGAGACAGATGTCTAAGGTGCGCTATGATAGATGGATCGCTGGAGGTGTAGCTTTACTGCTACATCTACTCGTCGTGGGCTTGCTCTTTTGGCTCAGTATGGGTGCCTCTAAGCAAGAGCGTACGAGAGACAAGGAGATATGGATCTCCGTCGGCGTAGATCCAGACTTTGGCGACAAGATTGAGCAGCAGGGCGACCTAGTCGCAGCATCAACCTCGGCTCGTCCAGCCTCTGCCGCCTCTGAGAGCGCACAGCCTACGCCTCCTCAGCAACAAGCACCCAAAGCGCCTGAGGCTACGCCTACGCCACGTCCTACGCCTACACCTGTCCACTCTACAACGACCAAGGAGACACCAAAGCCTGTACAGAAGCCAGCAACCCCTTCCAAGCGTGAGGTGGATAATAAGGTGGCTGGACTATTTGACCGCAAGAAGCCAGCGGGCTCTGAGTCTGGAACGGGTAAGAGTGACGCAGGTAGTGGTGTCGCTGACAAGGGAAAGGCGGGCTCCTCGGCTGGATGGTCGCTGGACGGTCGCTCGATCGTGGGCAATGGCGGACGTCCTGTCATGCCGACACGCGTACCCGACATACGTGGTACGGTTGTTGTTGAGATTACGGTCAATGCTGCTGGACAGGTGACCAACGCTGAGGTGCGCTTGCGTGGTACCAACGTGGTGGATAGTAAGCTTCGCTCGGCAGCTCTTCAGGCGGCTCGTAAGACTCGCTTTAACGCTGTGGGAGGAGTTCCTGACCAAAAGGGGACGATCACCTATCACTTTGATGTCAAGGGTTAGCTTCCTGAGCAATCTTGACAAGAAACTCTTATTTACCTAGGAACTTTTAGAACAAACAGTATGAGTAACATGAACAATATACTAGTCTTCCTCGCAGAAGGCTTCGAAGAGGTTGAGGCACTCGCCATCGTTGATGTACTAAGACGTGGCAATCAACCCGTTACCACGGTATCTATCACAGGCTCTCTCGCTGTAAAAGGCTCACATGACGTAACTATCCAAGCAGATATGCTACTTGAAGAGCTACAGAGCGGAGCGCTCCCCAAGGCTATCGCACTACCTGGCGGGCTGACCAAGCTCAACGAGTGTGAGCCTCTGCTCGAGTTGATACGTCGTCAGCACGAGGCTGGCGGTACGATCGCTGCTATCTGCGCTTCTCCACGCGTACTAGGTGCGGCTGGCATAGGCGATGGCAAGATGCGTGCGACCTGTTACCCAGGCTGTGAGGAGCAGGTGCCAGGCTTCGTCTTGACAGGTGCCGACGTAGAGGTGTGCGGCCACATTGTCACGGGACGTGGTCCAGCGCTGGCGCTACCCTTTGCCTTCAGACTACTCGAGGAGGTAGCAGGTCGTAAGACCGCCGAGCAGGTCGCTGCGGGCTTTCTCTACAAACTTTAGTTATCTAGTCTCCTAGTGGCTCTAGTGCCACTAGGAACACTAGCCAATAGCTAACAGCCAACGGCTAATAGCCAATAGCTAAGCCAAGCATGCGCGTCTTCTTCAAGTTCGTCCGCAAGGAGTTCATCCACATCTTCAGGGATCCGCTTACGCTGATGCTCTTGATAGGTATGCCCATCGTCTTGGTGCTAGCCTTCGGCTTTGCGCTCACCTCCGAGGTGAAGCAGATCGATGTGGTCGTGGCGACACCGACGCGCACCTCTTTTGTTGAGAGCCTCTTCACGCATCTTGACGAGAGCGATGCGGTAGGCTCCGTCAGCTTGATCACACCGCACAAAGATATGGACGAAGCGCTACGCACAGGCGCAGCGCACGTCATCGTCGTCCTTCCGAACGACATAGACAAAGAGCTACTCGCAGGCACCGAGCCTACGGTCCAGCTCCGCCTGGATGCCAGCGATCCCAATACCTCGGCGCTCATCAGTGCGCAGATACAGGGGATCATCTACACGACCGTGCAGGAGTACCTCGAGCAGTTTGGCGCGCTCATAGCCATGCGTATGGCAGAGCGAAGACCTTACCAGATAGAGACCTTTACGACGCTACTCTACAACCCCGAGATGCGGGCGCCTTACTACTTCGTACCAGGCGTCATGAGCTTGGTCCTGATGATCATCTGCGCCTTGATGACCTCCGTCTCAATTGTTCGGGAGAAAGAGTTTGGCTCTATGGAGGTCCTACTCACCTCTCCCGTCAATCCGATCACTATCCTGCTCTCCAAGACCGTTCCTTACTTCACTCTGAGCATCTTCAACGTGGTCACCATCTTACTCTTGTCACGCTTCGTGCTAGGGGTGCCACTGCTAGGGTCAGTGAGCGCTATCTTCTTCGTGTCGCTCCTCTTCATCCTCGTGTCGCTCCTCCTCGGTATGCTCATCAGCACCATCACGGACAATCAAACCGCCGCCATGCTCATCAGTGGCGCGGGACTCCTGCTCCCCGTAGCGATGCTCTCGGGCATGTTCTTCCCAATCGAAAGCATGCCCATACTGCTACAATACTTCGCACGAGCCATCCCCGCCACTTGGTACTCCATAGCGGTCAAGAAACTGATGATACAAGGGCTCGGCTGGTCCTCGATCCTTTGGGAAGCTCTCATCATGATCGGCATGAGCGTCGTGCTAGTCATCCTAGCTCTGCTCAACTTTAAGAAGAAACTAGAGTAAACCCTCCCTGATATCCTATGCTACTAGCTCTCATACGCAAAGAGATATACAACCTCCTCCGCAATAGGTTGCTACTCGGGATGGTCGTCATGTACCCTATCGTCGTCTTGATGCTCCTCCCCTTTGCCACGACTACGGATATCAAGAACCTCCAGACCGTCGTCATCGACCACGATCACACGTCGCTGTCGCAGAGATTGCAAGAGCAGTTCTTCAGCTCAGGTTACTTTGTCAATGCTTGGCAGGGAAAGCTTCCCCCCACCCTTCAGGAAGGTATGAAACTCATAGAGGACGGTCAGGCGGATCTCATCATCACCATCCCGCCCCGCTTTGAGGAGCAGCTCATGCGCTATCAAAAGTCTCAGATCGAGGCAAGGATCAACGCCTTTAACGCTACAAAAGGTGCCGTCGCTGGGGGCTATACGCAGCAGATTGTACAGCAGTTCGTCACTCAGCTCAACGAGTCAACGGGAATAGAGGAGCTAGCCACCATACCGATCCGCATCGTCGAGGTCAATCGCTACAATCCTCAGATAAACTACAAGAACTACATCATCCCAGGTCTCGTCGCCATGCTCATTACGATGACCGCATTCATCCTCCCAGCGCTCAATATGGTGCAGGAGAAGGAGGTCGGCACCATCGAGCAGATGAACGTTACGCCGATCCACCCGCTTATCTTCATGCTCTCCAAGGCGCTCCCCTATATCGTCATATCGATATTTATGGTCTTCCTGGCGCACCCAATCGTCGGACTGCTGTACCGCTTGTGGCCACAAGGCAATGTCGGGATGATGATTGTCGGCACCATGCTTTACGTCCTCGCTATGAGTGGACTGGGACTCTTTATCACCAACTTTGCGCATACACAGCAGCAGGCGATGTTCTCCTTCTTCTTCGTCTTGATGTTCTTCATCCTGCTCGGAGGGCTCTTCACACCGATCGAGGGAATGCCGTCGTGGGCACGTGCCCTGGCCGTGTCGCATCCCTTCACGCACTACAGTATCTTGATGCGCACTTACTACCTCAAGCCAGTAGCCTTCACCGAGCTGTGGCGCGAGCTGACGGCGCTCTCCGTCTTTGCCGTGGTCAACGCCACCGCCGCCATCCTCACCTACCGCAAGCGCACCTAGCTCTCAGCTAACAGTCTCTATTCCAATTTATTTTTGTATCTTTGGAGGGGTTAGTTCTAATCCGAAGACTATTCACCACACACTATAATCATATGAAGAAAAACTACACTTTACTTCTACTCCTCGCTATGACTCTGCTAGGAGTAGCTACACAGACGAATGCTCAGGCACCGCTCATGGAGCCCAGCATCAATCTCACCTTCATCACTGATGACGAAAACGCCTCTCTGGTTATACATGTCCTCGCTCCTACAGACGGTTGCTGGATAGACCTCAATGGTGACGGTCAGTGTCAAGACAACGAGAAGATCCAAAAGGGAGACGAAAAGAGGGCTATCGACCTTCCAAAGGATCTGACCAAGGCAACTATCTATGGTCCGATTACTTATCTCAATCTCAATAAGACAGCCCTCACCTCTATTGATCTCTCCAAGATCAATACACTTGAGGAGCTATGGTGCTACCAGACAGGTATCACGCAGCTTGATGTAACTGGCCAACCTAATCTTGAGAAGCTCTTTTGCTACTCAACTGTGATTAAGGAGCTAGACCTCTCAAAGAGTCCTAAGCTCAAAGAGCTTGGTGTGCAGAATTGTATGCTCAAGGCGATAGATCTCTCTAATCTACCAGAGCTTGAGGTGGTTGTACTCAGCGGTAATAAAATCAGCTCAGTAGATCTAACACACAACCCTAAGCTAAAGGTATTCCATGGTGAAAAGATGGCGCTTACCTCACTAGACCTCTCTAAGTGTCCTGAGCTTACCCTCATACAGTGCAGTCAGAATTATGATCTCAAGACCGTAGATCTCTCTATGCTACCCAATCTAGAGGTATTTAAGGCTGACCTAATAGGTCTGAAGTCAATAGACGTATCTCACAACCCCAAGCTCAAGCAGCTACACCTCGGAGGTAATAAGCTGACTACACTAGATCTATCAAAGAATCCTCTACTAGAGGAGCTGAATCTCAATAATAACAAGAAGCTCTCCTCGCTTGACTTCCTCTCTAGTCTTCCCGAGCTAAAGATGCTTACGATCAAGAAAACAAACCTTACCGTCGATCCAGACTTCTCAAAGAACACCAAGCTGGAGTATATCAATATGGCTAGTTGTGGATTTAAGAAGGTAGATCTCTCGCACAATCCTATGATAAAGAAACTCTACTGCGAGAGGAATGAGCTTACAGAGCTAGACCTGACGAAGACTCCCCTACTGCGAGACTTTATCGCCTTTGAAAACAAACTTACCAAGCTAGACTTCTCAGCTTGTAAGGAGCTTCAGTATACTGACATATCCGTCAATGAAATCGCTGAGCCAGCTATGCAGGTGATTGTAGAGTCTATCCCTAAGTTTGAGCTACTAGATGCGAGCTTCCTTGCAGCTGGTCGATTCATCGCCATTGACATAGCAGAGGGCGAAGAGAAAAACGGTATCACCGATAGACAGGTAAAGGTTGCTACCGACAAGGGCTGGGTGCTCATGAATGGTAATGCTGGTGATCCACAGCCATACCCTGGTAGAAGTACCGTCTCCGTGACACAACTCTCTACGGCTGAGACAGCTATCTACTACAATGCAGCAGATCAGCGTCTCTACGCACGTCTTGCTGAGGATACTCCCGCTACCCTACTCAGAGTCTATGCAGCCTCTGGAGAGGAGCTCCTGAGTGAAGTGTACGACCAGGAGGAAGGCTCTATCTACGTAGGCTACCTACCACAGGGTGTCTACATCGTACAGCTAGGAGACACCACCTACAAGTTTGTCAAGAGGTAATATATCTCACCGCCTATGGTGCTAGTCGCACTAATAGGCATTAGCTCTCTAAAGGGCACCATTGAGGCAATCGAAGGATTCCTCGGTGGTGCCTTTTCGTTTTCTACGGAGGAACGAACAAATTCTTCCGAACTTTTATTTCTCGGTTCCATGGAGAATTTTTATTCGCATTGTGGAGCTTGCCGATTCTTCGGTAGAAGTCAGAATTAGCCGAGTAACCCTGTATAGGGATGCACAATCGGTGCGTCCGTCGTGTCAGAGGAATATTGTATTAAGTTGTATTCGTCTTGTCTGATTTTGGGGACGGACGCACCGATTGCGAGGTTCTACACGGGATTACTCGTCCGAGGCACTCCGACGCTCTTCGAGGACCCTGACACCACACCTCCGAGGAAATCGAAATTGCCTCGGTAGAAAACGAAAATCCTCCACGGAGGAACGGAAAAATTCTTCCGAAGTTTGATTTCTTTCTTCGGAAGTTTCATTTCATTCTTCCGAACTTTTATTTCCCAGCTCCGTGGAGAATTTTCGTTTCCTCGCTGGAGATTTTAGATTTCCTCGGTAGAAGTCGGAATTAGACGGGACTACTCGTGGGCTTTTGCAGGCGGTCGGTAAAGGGTCATTTGTTTTTGCTGAGAGAAATTAGTACCTTTGTCCCGAATGTACAGCTATCCGTAGCTACAACGACATACTGGATGAGTTATAAACCTAGATCTATCAGACTGCTCCTAAGCACCTTCCTGCTCGCATTGCTCTTGAGTCAATGTGCAGCCAAGAGCCCCAGCGGTATGACCTCTAAGCGCCCTATACTGAAGCGTCCTCCCATACAGCGTGTGGTGGGGAGCAAGGCTCAGACGGCTCACGAAGAATTGGTCGCTGATATGATCAACACAGGCAAGGAGCTACTAGGTAAGCCGTACGGTTATAGAGGTAATCTGCCCTGGAGAATGGACTGCTCGGGCTTTGTATCGTACGTATACTCACAGTATGGTATCACGGTGCCACGTGGCTCTGCTACGCAGGCTGGGTATGTCAAGAGGATCAAGAGAGAAGAGGTACTACCAGGGGATTTGCTCTTCTTCAAGGGTCGCAATCGTGGTAGCAGTCGTGTAGGACATGTGGCTATGGTCATTGATATCGTTGATGGTGATTTGGTTATGATGCATAGTACCAATAGCCGTGGCATCGTCATAGAGCGTCTGAGCCGTAGTGCATACTTCTCTAGTCGCTATCTGAGCGCTGGTCGTGTGCCTGAGATAAATGATCTGATTGAGGAGGGCACTCTGATGGTACCCGAGCCGAAGCTCTCTCCTATTGCGCCTAACAATAAGCTCAATCCCGTAGATATAGACCGCGAGAACCTCCTGCCAGAGATACCTATAGGTGGTCCTATACAGTGGCGCAGATAGGTTCCCTGTGAGAGACTGAGCGATGCGGTTTTGCGCTCATTGATATCTATCGCTATATGAATCAATATCTAATCGTCGGGCTCGGTAATCCTACGGAGGAGTATCGTGGCACGAGACACAACATAGGCTTCCGTATGGTGAGTCACCTTGCTGACCAGCAGGGATGGACCTGGTCTACAGCTCGCCATGGGGAGATAGCCTCGGGACGCATTAAGAATGTCCAGCTGACGCTCCTCAAGCCATCTACCTATATGAACCTTAGTGGCACGGCTGTGCGCTACTGGATGCGGGAATTGAAGGTGCCGATAGAAAACATACTTATCTGTCTCGATGACTTGGCTCTCCCCTTCGGCACGCTTCGTATGAAGCCAGGCGGTAGTGCAGGCGGACACAATGGTCTGAAGCATATCACCGAGCTACTCGGCACGGATCGCTACCCACGACTACGCTTTGGCATAGGACATGACTACCCGAGGGGTAAGCAGATAGAGTATGTCTTGGCGCAGTTTCCCGAGGGGGAGCTGGCGGACATGCCTCGCCTCCTAGAGCGTACCGATGAGATGATTCAGAGCTTTTGCCTAGTAGGTGTGGAGCGGACGATGAATAGCTTTAACTAGTCAAGCCATGAGCAGACCTGTACGGATCGACAGCTTCCTCTGGGCAGTGCGTCTCTTCAAGACGCGCTCCATAGCGCAGGATGCCTGTCGGAAGGGTAGGGTGGCAATCAATGATGTGACCGCCAAGCCCGCTAAGATGGTCATGATGGGCGACATCATATCTGTGCGCAAGCCTCCAGTGACGCTATCCTTTAAGGTACTACAGACCACAGCCAACCGTATGGGTGCCAAACTCGTCCCCGAGTATATCCTTAATGTGACACCACCTGAGCAATATGAGCTACTGGAGCTCAAGCGCATGTCGGGTTATGTGGATCGTGCCCAAGGGCTTGGCAGACCAACGAAGCGTGAGCGACGTGATCTAGAGCAATTTCTTCAGGCGCCTGTCGTCGAGACAGCGCCCCTAGAGGATTGGAGCGAGGAACCTCTCGACTATGATGAGGAGCAAGACAATCCCTCGTCAGATCTCCTCGACTGGGACAACTGGTAAGCACTTTAGGACATGCAGCACACGCCTCGCATACTGATCATCCACAGAGCGCTGGCTCCCTATCGGATAGACCTCTTCTCTCACCTGACGAAGCGGTACGACACCGAGCTATACTTGGAGTATGGTCAGCCGTTGGAGCAAGACTTCAACCTCTCACTGCAAGGCGGGCGCATACAGTTTGACTATAAGCTATTGGCCCCTGGGAGTCATCTCCTACCCAATCTGCGACCCGAGCTACTACGCATCTTGCGCAAGCCGTATGATCTTATCCTCTGTAGCGAGTTCAATCTCCTGACAGGGATGCTCTACCTACTGCGTGGACGCTCCGCACGTCCCCTACCACGGCTGGTCTCTATGTGCGATGACAACTTGGTTATGGCTGAGGAGACGTTGCGGGGTTCATCTTTCTCGCCAAAGCGATGGATGCTAGATCGCATTGATGGGGTGATACTCTGCAACGAGCAGGCGAAAGATCTGTACCGAGATAGGTGCCGTGGGGAGTTATCGAAGTGGCACTACCTACCGATCGTCCAAGATGAGCAATACTTGCAGCGACAGGTGGCTCTAGCGCAGGCAGAGACCGCAGCACTGCGCTCTCGCTACGCTATTCCTGACGGGCGGGCGATAATCCTCTACGTGGGGCGACTTGACAAGGTGAAGAACTTGCCACGTCTCCTAGAGGCTTTTAGATTAGTTATTGACGAAGGTCTAGACCTTCAACTCCTGATGGTGGGCGATGGACCGCTGGATGCGGAGCTACGCCAACAAGCTACGACGCTATCGCTAGAGGAGCGGGTTACCTTCGCAGGAAAGCAGCAGGGGAGTGACCTCTATGCGCACTACGGTCTCGGGGATGCCCTGATACTCCCTAGTACGTACGAACCTTTTGGTGCGACGGTCGTTGAGGCACTCGCTCTTGGCATGCCCGTAGCGGTGAGCGAGGTGGCGGGCTCCTGCACACTCATTCGTTCTGAAGAGGAGGGTTATCGACTGAACCCGCTAGATAAGGAGGATATAGCACGAGCTTTGCTACATCTCTATAGATTGATAGGGGAGCGCCAAGATGGGGTCACGAGGCATTCGCTACTGCCCTACACTTTCGACCAATACATGTCGCAGCTAGATGGCTATCTAGACAGTTTGATCGCTGAGCGCTATAAGTAAGTAGATGATACAACGCTATAGAAGTTCGCTCCCCGCACCGCTGGCACTCCTTACGATGGTAGTCGTCTGGTTGCTCTGCGCCGTCATACAGTGGTACTTGCTCGCTCCAGAGCTTGATAGTACAGCACTGCTCGTGGGCTTTGTCTCTCACTCCCTGGCGCTCGTAGCTACGCTCGGGCTGTCAGACCGCATAGCCATACAGCTTCTCCTCATCACGCCCCGTCAGCGAGCGCTCTTACTGCTCCTGCAGACGATGCTCTTGGTGCCGCTCACCGCATTCTTTACGCTCAGCTGGTCCGTCTGGGCGCTCCCCGCACTGCTCATATCGCTCTACCTGCAGATGCTCTGCTACAGTCGTCCTGACCGGCTTCAGACGCTCACCCTCGCAGGACTCATGATGGGCATAGCCGTACTGCTCTATCCTCCATTACTTCTGATCGTACCGCTGAGCTTGTCGCTCCTCGCCTTGATGAAGGTGCGTCGCTTGCGCGCCTACCTCGCCTATCTCTGTGGCTTCATAGCGATCCTTTGGCTCGTACTGCCTACGCTCTATCTCTGGCAAGGTGCTACGCCACTGCTAAACCTCTACGCACAGCTACAGATCGGCGTAGATACGCTTCTAAGCCCCGCTACGCCCTTTGAGTGGATAGGGTGGGGCATCATAGCCCTGCTGCTTATTATAGCGCGTATCGGGCTGGAAAGCATTCGTGGAGGCAGTCACGTCGTCACCTGGTACCGACAAAGAGCGCTACTTCTGATGACGACTCTCGTCCTCCTGCTGGCACTGGTACAGACAGAGACGATGCGCTCCACGCTTCTCCTAGCCGTGCCGCTGGTCATCATACCGATCACTCCCTGGGCGGGTCAACTCTCTCGCTATGCGTGGCGCTACCTGCTCCCGCTCCTCGTCCTCATCGTCACGACGTTGCAGCTCCTCCTCGCCGGTCTCGTCGTCCTCTAGGATAATAAGCGCATACAAAAGGAGGCTATCAACTAATGTGACAGCCTCCTCTCGTTCTTGTTGTCTAACTTCTATCTAACCGTCAAAGCGTTGCGCTCATTGAGCCTTGCTCGTGCGTAGCTCTTTCCAAAGATCTATGACGAGTAGGGCAGCGACGATGCAGACGAATGGTAGTATGGCTGCCTGTGCCCACGTGAAGTGGGGTAGGAGGTCTGTGCAGAGGTGACAGATATTGAGCAGTAGGGTGAGACAAGCGAGTACGAAACTGACGATAGTGCTCCAGCGTCGCTTGCCGTAGCAGCTACAGAGCAGACCAACGAGTGGTACTAGGTAGAGCATCCACCCCGTAAAGGCGGTCATGGCAGGGAGCATTTCTGAGGTCATCTCCTCCGTTGCTATGCTGAGACCAGCAAAGAGTGGCATCAGCTCACAGAGCGTGTGGAAGATGTATCCCATCGGGATGAAAGCCCATAGGAGGGCGGTACGAGTTTGTCTATTCATAGTTTGTTTAGAGCTTTATGATTTTATAGATGCCAGCAGGTGTAGTCACTATGGGCTTGTTGCTACCCTGTCCTGTAGCTGGGTCGTAGCTGTAGAAGCCCATACCGTCTTTAGCGTGTATGCCGAAGTAGATCTTGCCGTTGTAGGCGATGGTGGCATTAGCACTCCAGCCACTAGATCCGGGCAGTGGGAGTATCTTGCCCTTGCCACTCTTGAGGTCTAGCTCGTAGGGGACGAAGTCTTTGTTTTTGGTAAAAGTCTTGTCGTTGGGATCGACAACGAGCGAAGGCTTCTCCAGGAAGAAGTAGACCTTGCCTTTGTAGTAGGTCATCGTCATACCATAAGAGGTGGGCTCTGCGCCATCAGCTTTGGTCACGGAGACGTAGTACTCCTTGTCAAAGTCGGTCTCGCCCTTTTTGATCCGTAAGATACCCTCAGGCTTGCCAAACATGGCACTGCGAGGTCCTGAATAGAAGTATATGTTACCTGCTTCGTCAAGGATGGCGTTGGTGTGTCCGACCATACCAAGGCTCTGTACGCGAGAGTCCTTGATGACCTTCTTGACCTTGTCCGTGGCGACATCAATGACCGCCACAGAGGCTGGCTCATCGTATAGCTCCATCATGGACTTTGTCTGATTGAGACAGAGGAAGAGCTTGCCATCTCGCACGATACCAGTCCCAGCATCGGGATCTTTGTCAGGAGCCTCAGCCTTGGGATCTGTAGTAGCATAGGGAGATAGGTCTATCTCTCCCATCTCCTGCATGGTGGAGGGGTTAAAGATGACGAGCTGACCACGGCTAGCGCAGGTCACGCCGTAAGCCTTCGTATCGCTGGCGAAGATGACCTCAAGGACGTTGGGAGAGCCCTTGAAGGAGAGTGTCGCAACCTCCTGTAGCTTACCATCCTTCATCTGATACTTGCGTAGCGTCTGCTCGCCACCATAGCCATACATACTGCCCGACATGGCGTAGATGTAGTCGCCGTACTTCTCTAGAAAGAGGTGCCCCACGGGGAGGGTCTGTGAATTGTCAAATGACGTCTGCACGCCCTCTGCGAGGTCGGCTAGGGGCGTGAGCTGGAAGGCATTCTCCACCTGTGAGGCGTAGATAAACTTGGCTTCCTGCGTCTGCTGCGGAGTGTTTTCCTCCTTTTGACATGAGCTGAGTGTGACTAGCCCTCCTAAGAGGGCGGTCAGGATTAGTGAGCTAAGATGCTTCATCGTTCTATTATTTATTAGGTTTATAGTCATCTTGATTAGTTAGAATGTGACCTGGAGCTTGGCACGTAGCGAGCGTGTCGGGAGTGGGCACTGATACTCGGCCCATTGCTTGGTGTCAAAGAGGTTGTTGACCTCTAGAGCTAGGTGGTAATGCTGGAAGAGCGTGTACTGCACTCCCACGTTGAAGTTCCATCGGCGAGGTACCTGTAGTCGGCTCACCTTGCTCGCCTCCCACCCATAGCTAAAGGGTGCCGTGTACTCGCACGCTATAAAGCCCTCGCCATGATCTTCGGAGAGGAGTAGCTGGTCGCCCTGTAGACGGATCTCCGCATTGCCAAAGAGGTAAGGCATGTTGGGTACACGATAGTTGTAGTGGAAGTTCTGACCGCCACCGATCGCTGTCCTCATCTTGTCACGTGCATCTTGATAGGTGATGTTGGAGCGAATGGTTAGCCAGGGGAAGAGGTTGGCATAGAGCTCCGCCTCTACGCCTGCTATGCGCACCTGACCGAAGTTTGTGTACTTCATGATAAGGCTCTCCATGACTAGCTTGATCATATCCCTCACATTCATATAGTATCCGTTGAGGTCAATGCGGCAGTTGGGGTAGTCGTCAGGGTTGCAGAGCCAGTTGATGCCTAGGTTGAAGTTAAGGCTTCGCTCAGGGGCTAGCTTGGCAGAAGGGTAGATGAGTACGCCGTCACCGATGATCTCCTCGGCACGAGGGGTACGCATGGTGTATTGCGTAGAGCCTTTGAGCGTAAGATTGGGGAGAGCCTTGATAGAGATAGCCTCGCTACCGCCCCATACGGAGCGTGAGCTGGTGAGTGGAGCGTCATCCTGCTCGTAGATGGTGAAGCCTAGGGGAGATACTGAGGAGTAGAAGTAGACATGCTTCACACCCAGTTCATTGGTAATGCGCTCGTCCCATAGCTTCCACTCGTGTGTCAAACCTGATATGAGAGAGTGTATATACCCAGGGTAGCCACTCACAGCGAGCTTGGTATACTTGCTAGCAAGCTCATCGTGTGGATCACGACGTGCGAAGCGGTAAGAGATGTTGCCTAGGAGGCGATGAGTAGGGGACAGCTGGTAGCGCAGGTTTAGCTGCTCCTGTATGTTGATGAGCTGGTCGTGTGAGTCATTGGGCATGCCACCTATCTCGCCTTGACCAGAGCCACTGGGGAAGGTGCGCCCAGCGAAGTCGTAGCAGTAGTGCGAGGTGTCCACGTGGTTCAGCAATTGGTATGCGACGATACTTGTCGAGCTTAGATAGAGCTTGCCGTCTAGTATGCTCTTTGCAACTGATAGCGCACCCTGTAGGCTCGTCGTGTGGGTGTGGGCATGCTGGATATTGTTTTGCAGATTGAGGACACCTCCCTGTATCTCCTGATAGGTGCGATCAGCACCTAGGGAGAGCGACAGATGGTCTATCCACGGCTTGTGCAGGGACAGGGACAGAGAGCCTCCATAGCTCGCATAGGTGTCATGATCTCGCCGTACCACCAGTCCTTGCTCAAAGGGGGAGTCAAAGGTATAGTCATTGTCCGTGTAAAGCCCTTGTAGAGCAAGGGAAAGGTTCAGTCCGAGAGCGGGCAAGTACTTATTGGCGCGCAAGCTCCCCTTGTGCGTATGGAAGGAGCCTACCTCATAGGATGCGGTCAGATGGTCTTGTTGCTCCTCGTGACGCAAGATTATATTGATTGCTCCACCTAGACCCTCGCCACCGAGCCACGAGGGGATAATCCCCTTGTACACCTCTACATGATCTATTTGGTCTACAGCAAAGGCGTCAAGACTAGTTTGATCAGAGCTCCCGATAGGTACCCCATTGACAAAGATAGCAATGCGCTTGCCGTCTAGCCCCTGTATGATCATACGGGAAGTGCTCCCGATGCCACCCGTGCTGGTCACCTTGACACCCATAGAGCGATTGAGGACTTCGTTGAGCGAAGAGACCGTACCGTGCAGCTCTCGTGTGTCGATGACGGTGATGGACGAAGGGATCTCACGCAGTCGCTGTGCCTGCCCCTTACCATGAACGAAGACTGTGCCTAGCTCCGCCGTAGAGCTTGAGAGGAGGATACGCTGAGGAGCTTGGCTCGCCCGCTTGCTACTATAGCGGAGGGTGTAGTCTTTGTAGCCTACATAGCTTACCTTGATATGATACTCCCCCTTAGTTGGTAGAGACAAGGTGAAGGCACCGTCAGCATCCGTAGCTACGCCTTGATGTAGCTCCTCAACCCACAGTGAGGCGCCGATGAGTGGCTCCTGTGAGGTAGCGTCTAGCACCACACCGCTGTAGGTGCGTCGCCCGGGATTGCTCTGAGCGACGAGCGTGCAGACGGTCGATGATAGTGCGACTAATATGAGGCTATATACCGTGCGACCTAGCCAAGAGCGAAGATGCGGATAGGTACTCATGCGTGTTGTAAACAAAACTTTATGTACACGCAAAAGTACTAGCTATTCTCCTCGTTTCCAATACCTAATGATGGGTAATGGTCGCGGTCTATACGCAGAGTTGACGCATTGTATCCTTGCCTCTAGGGACCACCTATGATGACTCTACCGAGGAAATCGGGGATCTCCAGCGAGGAAACGTAAATTCTCCACGGAACCGGGAAATAAAAGTTCGGAAGAATGAAATGAAACTTCGGAAGAATGATTTCGAAGTTCCGA
>NZ_CAMYEZ010000032.1 GCF_947254915.1 uncultured Porphyromonas sp.
CACCTGCCCCGACCTAGATCGAGCGCTGGACGAGAACAAAGGTACGAGCGTCGTGCTGATCCACAGCGCACAGGGGCAACGCCTCTGGTCCGAGCTCACTTGTCGCTCTCAGGAGACGAACTACGCGAGTTCTTTGGCGGGTAATCCCGCTATCGAGCACACGGCGGCAGAGCCTCCGAAGCGGCAGCTCTTCTTCGAGCAAATCAATGCAGAGCCATTAGACTCGTTGATCGCTCGTCTCACGGCCACGCCCCTCCACAAACGCCTCTGGCGCCATCTGCACCACCAAGCACACCGCGTCAAGCTACGCCTCCGCCACCTCGCCCAGCGATCTCACTAGTTGCTTTTAAGGCAACATTAACGAGAACTCAGTTGCTCAATATTTATGAGGTCAAAGTGCGTATTGGTATCCCAAGCTAGATCTTCAGGCTCATTGAAGTCTTGTAGTAAAAAGATCTCTTTGTCGGGGTGTGTGGCTAGGATTTGCTCGTCGCTAATAGATAGATGCTTGCGGATCTTCTTGAAGAACTTGATCTCAGCATACTCAGTGACGTTGTCCGCTTCAATGGCCTTGAAGGCGAGAGTGACCAGTGTCAGCTGCTCGTCATCGCTCATAGCCACGGTGTCAATCTCTTTGAGAAACCTCTGGAGGAAGGCTGCTCCTATCTCATTGATGTCTGCAATCCAGCCGTTTATGACTTCCTCTACCTCTAGATCTTGGAAGAGATCCTCGACCTGCGAGATCTCTCTAACCATTTGAATCTCTTCGGGCGCTATCTCACCATCGCAGGCTATGCAGCTGAAGATGGTCTTTAAGTATAGTTCTGCTAGTGTCATAGTTATTGTCTATTGCTTAGTCCTTAAATCCTATGCGTGGTCTACTTCGTTGTTGGGGTAGCTCTCGATCCATTTCAGCTCGAGTCTGCTCATACTTTTTCAGCTCTTGTTCGCTGAGAGAGGGCTTGGTATGGGCAATCGTAGACTCTAGTATTTGCATCGTAATCTTACTCTCTTGGTGTAAGGCTTCTCTTGAGGCGTCATTGACGATCATTTGGATGTCAGCAGAGACGTACCCCTCAGTAAGACTAGCGAGATGCTCGTAGTCAAGCCCGAAGTCGTAGGGGCGATTCTCTAGATAAAGCTTAAATAGTGCGCTCCTAGCGGCCTGGTCAGGTACTCCTATGTAATACTTCTTGTCTAGTCGCCCAGCACGCAGTATGGCGGGGTCTATCATGTTGGGATAGTTGGTAGCTCCGATTACAAATACACCCTTCTCTCCCGTCTGATCCATCTGAGCTAACATTTCATTTACCGCACTCCGAGACATCTCATGTACGTCTGTATTATCACGATTGGGAACTAATTCATTCATCTCATCAATGAAGATAATCGTGGGGGCTTGCTCTATGGCTTCTTTGAATAGGTCAGCTATATTCTCCTGTGTCGCATTGACATACTTACTCTTTAGCGTAGCTGGTGTGATAAACTTAAAGTTAAAGCCGACCTCCTCAGCAAAGTGCTTGGCAAAGAAAGTCTTGCCACAGCCTGGAGGCCCATAGAGGAGCATGCCGTTGGGTATTGTTACGCCATAGCGGTGGTACTTCTCAGGATTGTGTAGTGGCTCTATGACCTCTTCTAGCATCTGTCGTTTGAGCTCCTCCATCCCTGCTATCGCTGCAAAGCCTAGTCCCTTAGCTTGCATAGGCTTAGTAGATCGTCTTGATGTCTCGTCTGGCTTAGATTGTTGTAGTCGCTGACTAGGAGACTCGACTTTTACCTTACCCTCAATGGCTCTCGCAAACTCTTCTGCCGTTTGGAATCGATCCTCAGCGTCATAGCTTAGCGCTTTGGCTATCACGTTGACAAACTGCTCGTCAAGCTCATACTTCTCTATCTTGGGCAGCTCTAGAGGCTTGTGTCGCTCTTCTAGCAAGCTCTCTACAGCACTGGTGCCACTAAGCCTAGAGACATCAACAAACCATGGGAGCCGTCTATATAAAAGGTGGTAAGCCATGGCTCCGACAGCGTAGAGGTCTGACTGTACAGAGCAAACTCCTGAAAAACGCTCTGGCGCAAGGTAAAAGAGGTTTTGCCCTTTCACTCTGGGCACTCCGAGAGACTGATTGAGGTAGCAGGCTTGACCGAAGTCGATCAACTTTAAGTCCCTTAGATCTCCCAAGAGGTTGAGAAGGACATTTTGCGTAGTTACTTCATTATGAATGATGGGGATGGGCTGACTATGTAGGTAGGCGAGAGCTGAGAGCACCCCCAAGGCAATGCTCTTGATAGCATATACACTGAAGTCCTCCTCTCGTATCATCCGATCTGACAAAGTCTCTCCACTCACGAACTCAGTGACAAACCAAACGAACTGTCGCCCACCTATGAGTAGCTCTCCAGTATCACGACAATTGCAGAGGTTGTGGTGCTGTAAGCCTTTTGAGATCTCTACCTCTACGACATGTCCGTAGTCGTCTATTTGCCTTCTTGTGAGCTTTGAGCAGTCGATCAGTTTTAGGAAGCCAGTCTTGCCATGCTCGTCTTTGACTCGGTAGGTCTCCGCATAAGCTCCTTGCTTATGTGGAAACAGTACGGTGTAGTGGGCAATTAGCTCCTTTGCCTTGAAGTGCATAACAATCTTTTGTCACTAGGGTTAGGCTTCGGGACGCTTTACTTGAGCAGTCCTCCAGCATTAGTAGCCTCTTCGCTAGGCATCAGGTCGATGAGTGCGACGGCGATCGGGTGTAGTCGCTCTGTAGATGGCTGGTCATTCATCTCGCTGAGGCCTTGGTTGATGAGCTGACGAGCTCGTGATCTATCTCTCCACGCTATCTGATCAAAGCGCGCCTCGCAATCCTTGATAAGATCCATACATTGATAGACCATGGTAAGATGAACAAAGAGCCGCACGACCTGCTCCAAGACGCTACGTCCAAGGGCTATGTCTTGGGTGCGTATCACATTGTCCACTTGACGGTGTAGCTCTTTGACAACCTCTCCAGACTTTTCGTTGCCTAGTTCGCTCTGAGCCACTTCTAGGCGCTCAAAATCTGAGCGTAGCTCCTTCTCGATACGATCCCACTCGGAACTGTCCTCTAGGTTTTCAATCTTGCGAAGTAGCTCTTTCAGATTAGAGAGTGTGCGCATCGGGTCTTGTCCATTGGCGAGTAGCTCTTTTACGGAGCTAAGCTCCTGTTCTAGCTCATCTACAGAGAGTCCAGAGTCTTTGAGTTCGGAGAGGGCTCGCTCAGCCGTATGTATCTCTTCCTTAACCCACTGGATAGCTTCTGTCGCAGACTCTCGCTTACCAAGGTTCAGCTCCTTCTTCACCGTAAAGTCTATTGTGGGGAAGTACACCTCCATAGTCATCATCTCTGAGGAATCTACGTGGAGTGTGACCTCCACACTAGACTGCTCGGGGATAAGTTGCTGTACCTCCTCGCCAGTGACGACTACGTTTGCTATGTGGGAGTTTAGCGCAGCGGTCTTTCCCTCAGCCTCTAGACCTGAGGCTTGATAGACAGGGATCGACAGGATATCCTCCGCTACACCAGGGCGCAACGCTTGTGTCGTCTTGCGGCCGAGGAGCACCCCTACGGCAGGGAGTGCCTTGTTCTTTTCCAAGCCTTTGACTTGGGTAAATACTCCTCGCTTCTTAATATCGTTATAGACCGAGATGCCAATATTGTAGGGTAGTGGAGCTGCTCCGACCTTGACCCCCTGGATGATGGTAAACTCTGCGGGGAAGACTTCCACCTTGTTGCCTTGCTGGTTGAACGCGTTTATGTGGAATGTGTTTGCTACGCCCCCTAGCAGAAAGGCTTGAAAGATGTTCCCTTTTTCATTGACACTCGTCTTGTCACTACGCCAAGCTCCATCTGCACGCTCTAACTCTATTAGTAGCTCAGATGGGGCGTTTGCACCACTCTTCTCCCTATCAATAGTGATGGTCACCCACTCAGAGTCTTCAACAGATGTAGACTCATAGCCTACTTCGAGGAAGGTCACCTCCGCCTTGGCATCTTGTCTAACCTCATCGGCGCTGATGTCCGAGTCTATTGTGGATGCATAGAGCGCAGCTCCTCGTGCTACTGCAGTCATCGGGTTGATGCTCGTGTCCACGTGAGGGGTGATCTCCTTCTTGAGCATCTCTCGTATAATCGGAGAGTAGGTAGGCCCTCCGACTAGAATTAACGAGGTGAGGTCTTCGCCTGTTAAGCCGTTTCTAGCTAGTAGATCTTTGCATATGTCTATGGCCTTCTGATATTGCCCCTCTATGGCGTTGAGTAGCTGATCCTTTGTCAAGGTTATCTCCAGGTCAATCTCCTCTCCATTGTCATCTACCCCGAGGTTGAGGTTACGGTCATAGGTAGAGTAGTCCGTGCTATCTGCAAAGGACAATGCGATACGCATCTCCTCGGCTGGCCCCTTAAGTGCGTCGGCTAGAGCTTTCTTTTTCCAAGGTACACGCTCGTAAGAGTCGAGTGCATACTCTTCTTTAAGGGCGGGTACTAAGATCTCGTTGACTACAATCTCGTCAAGGTTCTTGCCCCCTAGGTAGTTGTCTCCCTCAGTGTCAAATACGGTGAGAATGCCATCCTCTACCTTGACAAGAGCTGCATCAAAAGTGCCACCACCGAAATCGAAGACTAGCCACTTACCGTCTTTCTTCTCATTGGAGAGCCCATAAGCCATACAAGCAGCTATAGGCTCTTGTAGCAATACGCACTTGTCAAAGCCTGCTAGACGAGCCGCTTGCATTGTTGCATCCTTCTGGACAGCGGTAAACATGGCTGGGACTGTGATTACGATCGCATTTACTGTCTCGTCTGTGATGAGGCTTTTCAACTCCTTGAGTACCTCGGCCGATAGCTCTTCTGGTGTGTAGAAGGCTTTTGACATGTTCTCGTTGGAGTACTGCCTGTCTGACCCCATCTCACGTTTGAACTCTAGGTAGCCAAACTCCTTGGGAGGCTCATTTTTACTGAGCGCCATGATAGCGTCAGAGTAGACCGCATCTTTTGCCTTTAGTCCGATGCGTAGAGCACACTCTCCGCGCTTGTTTTTGGAGAAGTAGACACATGATGGCAGGGTGTCCATCAAGGTTTTAGTCTGCTTGATGACGGACTCTCCGCCCTCCATACGAGCGATGGCGGAGTTTGTCGTTCCTAAGTCTATACCGTAGTCAATCTTAATTCTGGCCATAGCTATATCGTGTTATATGTTTTGACTTACCACTATCTCGGCAGGCTGTATCATCTTGCCGTTGTAGTTGACGAGCATCTTGATCATACCCGTTATGATGCGCTTACCCTCGGGTAGCGTGTCGTCTGGCACCATGCGCGCCTTAAACTGCATACCGTCGTTGTACTCTTGTCCTATCAAGCTAATGATCTCGTAGCCATTAGCACGTACATTGTTTATCATTCGATCCTTAGCCTGTACGAGTTGCTTGTAACCCCTGACAGACTTGTCCATCTTAGAGAGATTTGTCTCTATACGAGCTATCTCATCTGCTAGTTTGACGACTAGCGAGTGGTCAGGCTCTCCAGAACCTGTTGCTCCTGAGGCAGTCATCTCTAGTTGCTTCTCGACCAACTGGAGTAACTGATTGTCTAGCTTGACAGATTCCTCTGCCATTCGCTGCTGTGCAGCCTCCACGGCGTGCTGCGCCTTACGAATCTCTTCGATAGAGGAGCTACTACGCTTCACCCTTCTCGCTAGCCAGTAGGCGATCCCCACGACAGCAACTATTAGCGCCATGGCAATTACAATGCCCCACAGAGAGCGTTGATGTAGGAGAGCCTTGTTGCTGTCCAAGTTACGGTCTACCTCTTCCATTTTCTGTGTCACCTGCTCTCCGTCTTGCTGGAGCTGCGCTCCTAGACTACTGCAGGTAGCACTCAAGCTGTCTATGGTAGCCCGCTGTGCGACTGTGGTGTTAAGGAGGAGTTGAGCCTGTCCTACAAGGTCTGTGACTTGTTTTTCTGTTGCCGAGAGCTGCTTTTGTAGCTTGTTATGTTGCACTTCAAGCGCTTTGTATCGGTGCGCCAGATCTGCCGTGACAGATAGAGAGTCGCTAGTTAGCTCATTACGCTGAGCCTCTATGGAACTCTCGCTGTTGTAGTTCTCTGCGATTGGTGCAAAGCTCATCAATAGAAAGCTTCCCATCGCAATGCTTAGATAATATAGTATACGTCGCTGCATAGTTCTATTGATTTCGGATTCAATCACTGAAAACACTACCTAGGATGCTAAGAATCAAGGGAATGACTATAAGAAGAAGAAAATACACCCAGCAGGATATGGATGCCCCTTCTACACCATGTTTCTGGCATAGACTCTTTAGGGTTCTTCTATTTGCAGAGTATCTCTTTTGCCTGAATTTTCTTTCCATATCAAAGGAATCCATTATGAGTATTGCATTCCAAGCTTCAGACAGTCTTTCTTTAAGTGATGAATCCATAAAGTATAATGTTTGCATACCATTCACCTCCTCAATGACATTGTTTAATGCTACGTTGACAACAGCTGTAGATAATTTGAGATAAAACTCATCGGAAGCTCCTAACTTCTGACGCATCGCCTGAAGATAGGGGCGAGTATTGTTGAGTAGAACAGTTGCATCTTTAATTTTACTAAAGCCAACAGAGTCAGGAAGAATAAAATCTACAAGCTTATTTGGCACAGTTACTGGAGCATTGAATTTCTTCAAGTAACCCATAATAGCCTTAGCCTCCTCGGCAACCTCTTCGGGTGGCAAACTCTCGATATTCTTTTCGATGATTTGGAGGTTCTCCTGGCATCGATCTTTTGCCAGCTTGCCTACGACGATGCTACTGGCATATCTTGCCAAGCGGGCCGTCTCTCTGGCTGCCTCTATATCATCATCTGCATCGTTGTAGTAGTCGATGGAACATTGTAGTATCTCTAGCCCTAACTTATCGGCTATCAACTGATACTGTGTGTCGGAAGTGGAGAGGAGCTCCTTAAGCTTAGCAAGTGGGGATTTGCTCTTTTCGTAGAGCGTGTTGCCTGCGCTAGCTCCACGGCTCTTATTTGCTTTTCGCTCTTTTTGAGCTACGTCTATAGCCTCTTTGATTACCTTGATGAGAGGACCCACCGAGAGTCCTTTCAGATGCTCTTGCCAAGCGGGGCTGGAGACCAAAGGCAATAACCGACTTCCTCCTAGTTCCTCGCACATAGCATCTAGGAAGTCAAGCCCGATGTTATCTGTATCAATCCCAGCGTCGTCCCCTGCGATCAGAGTTACAAAGTGACTCACCGCTTTGCTATCTCCATAGAATCTCTCCGCATAGGAGAGAGCCTTGGGATACTCCTCTCTAATGAGGCTACAGATGATGAGGTTTTGGAGCGATGATGGTGTCTCCCTCTGTTTCCAGATCTCCTCAGCTTTTGCTAGGTCGCCACTCTCTAGGTGATTGAAGGCGACCGTATCTATAGGGGTGTCTCTAACAAACCAAAACTGAGCGTACCGAATCTGATCTTGAGGTAGGGTTAGATTGGCACTAGCCGTAGCGATGATAGCCTCAGAGCGCTCGACCTCTCCTAAGTAGGAGGTTAGGTCAAGTGGGAAGGAGACAGACTTGCCTACCTTTAGGAAGGCTTGCAGTCGGCTTTGGTTTGCCAAGCGCTCCTTTGTCGTGGCATTGGCATAGATGCCCAGTAGCCGATAAGGGTTTTGCTTTACTTGTTTCATCCTAGGAATATAGAATAACTCTTGCCAACCTTAGCTTCAGAGCCAGAGATGTGATAAGGCTGAGAGGAGTAGGTGACGAAGAGTCTTTTTCATTGTGAAGATGTTTGGAGGGTTGCTACCGATGCCGTATGGCTAGAATATCTCACTCTCATTGCTTTGAGAGGTGGAGAAATTGCCGTCCAGTATAGGTGTCAGCTCAAAGCTTAGGATTTCATTATCTTGCAGTAGTGCCGTAGAACCGTCTTTAGAGTATGTCTCATCTTCTAAGAAGCCTCCCTTGATCCCGTTTTTCATAGGCTTATCTGGATACCAACCACGACCATAGTAGAAGAATGTCTGATAGCGGTGCCCCCCAGGGAGTTGGATAGTCGCTGTCTGCCCAGCTCTGACATAGGTGTGTCCTGCGACTCGTCCATTCTGATTGTTATACCTAATGATCACAATGACGTCAGAGTTGTGGGCGGCTTTTACACGCACCTCTGCGTGTGGTTCATTGTTAGAGTAGTGCTGGTTTTTGCCATAAAAGCTTTCGTAGGGTTGAGACCCATTGTAGAGAGAGTTAGAGCCATAGGTGTTGTATAGCTGCTCGCGTTGCTCCTCCTCCTCTCTCTGACGTCGCTCCTCCTCTTCTCGCATCCGTATCTCCTCTTTGGCTACTTGGATTCGCTCTTGAGCATCGGAGACATGTATACTAGATGGGTATTCCCTGACAAAGGCTTCATACCCCTCGATGTCTGATCTGTCGATGCACTCATACTCTGCTGTATGATTCTTATCACAAGAGGTAAGGGTGAGCATGGAGAGCGTGCATAGAGCGACTCCTGCAGTTCTTAGAACTCGCAGGTTAATCAACAGAGCCTTCTTAAAGGAAGACCTAATAGATAGAGCGTGGGGTGATAAATCTTCTTTTAGCATATTGGGTTACAGTAAAGACACGACAAGTGGAGAGACCTCTCTTGGGGAGAGGTCGTCTGTGCTGTGTGATGTTATATGTGAGGTGTGGTTGTTATCCCGCCGTCCCGATTGCTGGTAGCAAGGGCAGTGCTTGCATAGGAGCCTCGTAAGTGAGTAGCTCCCTTGTTGCTAAATGTTAAATGGGGGGGGGGGGTAAACATACTTTTTGACGAGTCTGAGATCGTTGTTGCAAAGATACGTTTTCTTTTTCAATGGAGAGAGTAGGGTCGAGACGATGTGTCTGAGAAGCCTTCAGAGGAATTCCCCAATAGCTCACGAAGAAACGAAAATTCTCCACGGAGACGGGAAATGAAAGTTCGGAAGAATGAAATGAAAGTTCGGAAGAATGAAATCAAAGTTCCGATGAATTTTTTCGTCCCTCCGTGGAGGATTTGTCGTTTCTCGGGGGATAATTCGGATTTCTCACGGAGCTGGCTTGACGGTGTGGTGTAAGGGGGAAGGGTTTTGCTGGATTATCTGCTTTAGTTTCAGTATCTTTGTAGCAGTACCAACCGTTATCTTACGCTTATGTCTATCATGAAGGGACTCGTGCCTGAGTTTTTTCTCTCGTTACGTGGTTATTCACGACAGCTTTTTGTTAAAGATCTCACATCGGGTATCATCGTCGGGGTGGTCGCCCTGCCACTGGCTATAGCCTTCGGTATCGCTAGTGGGGTCTCGCCGACGGAGGGCTTGCTGACGGCCATCATCGGTGGCTTCCTTGTCTCGCTACTGGGCGGTAGTAAGGTGCAGATCGGGGGCCCGACGGGGGCATTCATCGTGATCGTCTATGGGATCATCCAGCAGCACGGCGTGGATGGGCTGGCCATTGCGACGATTATGGCGGGCTTGCTCTTGATGCTGCTGGGCTTCTTGCGCTTGGGCAGCTTGGTGCGCTTCATCCCTTATCCGATTATTGTGGGCTTTACGGCGGGTATTGCGGTAACCATCTTCACGACGCAGATCGCTGATCTCTTCGGGCTACAGATTGAGTCAATGCCTGGGGACTTCATCGGCAAGTGGCAGGTGCTGATTGCCAACTTTGCGACGGGCTCGTGGATTCCCTTTGCTTTTGCGGTCGGCACGATACTGATCATTTTGCTTTTGCCTAAGGTGAATGCGAAAATACCGAGTACTCTGGTGGCTCTGGTGGCGCTCACGCTGGTGAGCTTTGGTCTCCAGCAACTGGGTTACCTCAGACCGGAAAACATTGGGGACAACTATACGATAGAGCGTGCGCTGCCGACCTTCGTCATGCCTACGATCACGGTGGAGCGTATCGTGGCGATCTTCCCCTCTGCGCTGACGATCATGCTACTGGGCGCTATGGAGAGCTTGCTCTCGGCCTCGGTGGCGGATGGTGTGATTGGGGCGAAGCACAATCCTGACAGCGAATTGATCGGTCAGGGCGTGGCTAATGTGGTGGTGCCGTTCTTCGGGGGGATCCCTGTGACGGGGGCTATCGCCCGTACGATGACCAATATCAATAGTGGTGGACGGACTCCGATGGCGGGGATCATCCATGCGGTGGTGCTCCTGCTGATCATGCTCCTGCTCTCGCCCCTGACGGCGCATATCCCGATGGCGGTGCTGGCGGGCGTGCTGGTGGTGGTCTCTTATAATATGAGTGGCTGGCGCTCGTTTGTCTCGATCTTCAAGGGTCCACGAGGAGATACGGCTATCCTGCTGGTGACTTTCCTGCTGACGGTGCTGACGGACCTGACGGTTGCGATCGGGGTGGGTATGCTACTGGCGATCGCGCTGCTCTTCCGTCGCATCCTCGATGTGAGCTCTGTCGAGCAGATTGGGGTGGGCGAGATTACGGACGAACCTTTGGCTGATGAAGATGTGGAACTTCCGTCTCGAGTGGAGGTTTACGAGGTGGAGGGACCGTTTTTCTTTGGCATTGCCAATAAGTTTGAAGAGGTGATGGTGACGGTTCACGACCATCCAGAGGTACGCATCATCCGCATGCGTCGTGTGCCTTTCATCGATAGCACGGGGCTACACAACCTGCAGATGGTACTGGCACGACAGCGTAGGCGTGGTGTGCATGTTGTGCTGAGTGGTGTGCGTCCGGCGGTCTATACGCATCTGGAGCAAACGGGGATCATTGATCAGCTGGGACGGGAAAATGTGCTGCCGACCTTTGCCGAGGCGCAGAGACGAGCCGTGGCACTTTACGAGGAGATCTCTGGTGAAGTGAGCAAGTAGACCGCTAAGTTGGTCATTTTGCTCCTTGCTGCTCTTGGGTGCTGAGCATACCGCAGGCGGCGCTGATGTCTTCGCCACGGGAGGTGCGGATGGTGGTCGGTATGCCTGCCTCGCAGAGCCGATCGCGGAGCCACTCCATGCGGGTCATATCGGAGCTGGGCAGGTCGATGTGCGGGATGCGGTGGTAGCGGATCAGGTTGACGTGGCAGTCGAGCTGAGCGAGTAAACGCTTGAGAGCTGCGAGATGGCGGGGCGTGTCGTTGAGCCCCGAGAAGACGATATACTCGAAGGTGAGGCGACGCTGACGGCTCCAATCGTAGTGCCGCAGGAGTGCCACCGTGTCGGCAAGGGGCATGGCTCGCTCTACGGGCATAATGGACAAACGCTCCTCCGACAGTGGGTTGTGCAGGCTAATAGCGAGATGACAGGTGCACTCCTCCAGAAAGCGCTCCAAACCTGGGCGCAGTCCGATGGTTGAGACGGTGATGCGCTTCGGACTCATCGCCAGTCCCTGCGGATCGGTCAGACAAGTGATCACTTGTAGGAGCGTGTCTATATTGTCCATCGGCTCGCCCATTCCCATAAAGACGATGTTTGTCAACTCATTGACCTCAGGCACGGAGAGGATTTGGTTGAGGATTTCGCTTGCCGAGAGGTTAGCGCCGAAGCCTTGCTTGCCCGTCATGCAGAAGAGGCAGTTCATCTTGCAGCCTCGCTGGGAAGATACGCAGAGCGTGGCTCGGTCTCCCTCGGGGATCATAACCGTCTCGACGAAGCCTCCGCCAGCGGCAAAGAGATACTTAACCGTGCCGTCTCGAGAAGTCTGCTGAAGATGAGGCGCAGCACGGCCTATCTCGTAGTGCGAGGCGAGCAGAGCGCGCGCTTTCTTGCTCAGGTTGGTCATCTCGTCCCACGAGGAGACATGCTTCTGGTAAAGCCAGTCAGCGATCTGCCGACCCGTGTACTTGGGCAGTCCCAAGCCAACGGCTAGTTCGGTGAGCTGCGCAGGTGTTTTGCCGAGGATCTGATGCGTTGCTGTCATGTGGAAGGGGCAAATCAGACAAGGTCAAAGTCAAGCTGTCGCTGCTCTAGGTCGGCACGAGCGACACGTACGGTGATCGGGTCGCCAAGGTTGTAGCGCTTGCCAGTGCGTCGCCCACGGAGACGGTAATTCTTCTCGTCGTACTCAAAGTAGTCGTCCTCGAGCTTGCGAATCGGTATGAGCCCCTCGCAGTGCGACCCCTTGAGCTCGACGTAAAGACCCCACTCGGCGACACCGCTGATGACTCCGTCGAAGACTTGTCCCATGCGAGCTTTCATATACTCCACCTGCTTGTACTTCACCGAGTCACGCTCCGCCTGCGTAGCGATCTGCTCCTGCTCGCTACAGTGCTGGCACTGCTCCTCGAGCTTGCCCTTTGTCACAGAGCGCCCGCCCGCATAGTAGCGCGTCAAGAGACGGTGCACCATAAGGTCGGGGTAGCGACGGATGGGCGAGGTGAAGTGGGTGTAGAAGGCAAAGGAGAGTCCGTAGTCCCCGATGTTGTCAGGAGAGTACTCGGCACGAGTCATAGAGCGGATGGCGAGCGTCTCGATGAGGTTCTCCTCACGCTTGCCCTGGACGCTGTCGAGGAGCTTGTTGAAAGAGCGACTTACCTGACGATTCTCGCCACTGAGGTTA
Organism: uncultured Porphyromonas sp.; assembly: GCF_947254915.1. GTDB lineage: Bacteria > Bacteroidota > Bacteroidia > Bacteroidales > Porphyromonadaceae > Porphyromonas. Next base: position 12,570 of record NZ_CAMYEZ010000032.1, read on the forward strand.
ACTTTGTAGCCAAACTTACCTGCAAAAGAGGCGAGCGCCATCAACTTCTCTTCGCTAGGCTGTGCGTGGACACGGTAGACGAAGTTCTTCGCCTTCTTGCCCTTGGCACGAACCAGCCCGATGTCCTCGGCAACGGTGCGATTGGCCAGAAGCATAAACTCCTCAATGAGATGGTGCGACTCATTATCTACCACCTCCTCGACACCCGTGGGGCGCCCCTTGGGGTCTAGCGTGAAGCGAACCTCTTGGCTCTGGAACTTGATCGCGCCATCGTCAAAGCGACGCTTGCGCAACTGCTGGGACAGCTCAAAGAGCGGCTGGATGATCGCCTGCTGGGTGTCACTGCGCCCCTCGATCACGTCCTGCGCCTCCTCGTAAGTCATGCGCTGATCGCTCCGTATCACCGTGCGACAGATACGGTACTGCTGTACGTGCGCTGCATTGTCCAGCGTGAGGATACAGGAGTAAGCGAACTTATCTTCGTTGGGGCGTAGCGAACAGAGATTGTTGCACAGCACCTCGGGGAGCATAGGGATCGTGCGGTCCACGAGGTAAACGCTGGTACCACGTGCGTAAGCCTCTTCATCGATCTTGGATCCCTCGGTGACGAAGTAGGAGACATCGGCAATGTGCACGCCCACCTCGTGGCGCCCATCGCCAAGGTCACGGTAGGAGAGCGCATCGTCAAAGTCCTTAGCGTCGGCTGGGTCAATGGTAAGCGTCGGCACCTTGCGAAAGTCCTCTCGCTGTGCCAGCTGCTCTTGGGTAATCTCTCCCGAAAGTCGCTCAGCCTCGTCGATAGCTGCCTGTGGGTAGTCGTAGTCTATATTGTACTCAGTCAGTATGGCGCGCATCTCGGTGTCGTTGTCGCCCGCCTTGCCGAGTACCTTGAGGACACGCCCCGTGGGTATCTTGTCCGAGCTAGGCCAGTCGGTGATAGCCACCTCCACCTTGGAGTCTCGCTGAGCTCCGTGTAGCTCGCTGAGCGGTATCAGTATGTCGGTCGAGAGGGTGCGGTCTTCGGTGACAAAGATGGCCCAGTCCTTTTTGAACTCCAGCCGCCCGACGAAGGTGTGCTTTGAGCGCTCAATGATATTGATCACCTCGCCCTCTAGATCTCCGCCCTGCCTCTTGGCAAAGAGACGAGCCTGCACACGATCCCCATTGAGTGCGTGCATAGCGTTGCGCTCAGCGATGAAGATGCTCTTGCCGTCCTCGTCAGAGATGACCGCGTTGCGCCCATTGGAGCGACGCTCGAAGGTGCCGAAGAGCAGAGCCCCCGAGAGATTGTAGCGGTAGGTGCCTGGCTTGACACGTGTGAGCGTGTCGTCCATTGCCAGCACCTCTAGGATACGGCTAATGGTCAGGCGTAGCGGTTGCGCTGTGATGTTGAGTTGCTTGGAAACCTGCTTGTAGTTCCACGTGTGGGTCGGGTTGGTAGCAAAAAGCTTGACGACAGCTCGTGTCAGTTCGTCGAGGTTAAGTCGCTCAGCGTTGGATCGTTTGGAGGGACTCTTCTTGGGTGTGTTTTTCTTTCTAGATGGTTTCGTCATAATCGTTTGGTTAATGTGTGTATGCGTTTGGGGACTTACTGCTCGGGTCGGTAGGGACCGCTGTGCTCGTCCTGGAGAATGCTCAGATAGCTCTTGTACCGTGAGGGGGCGATGCGTCCCTCCTCAAGCGCCTTGAGGACAGCGCAACCCGGCTCGTGGAGGTGCGTGCAATTGGCAAAGCGACAGTCGCTCGAATAGGCGAAGAACTCACGAAAGAAGTGGCTCGTATCCTCCTCGCTCATCTCTAGCGTGCCAAAAGCTTTGATCCCAGGCGTGTCAATGATCCAGCCCGAGTGCGGGCTCGGTAGCTGATACATCTCCGAGTAAGTGGTCGTGTGCTGCCCCGTCTCGTAGAGCGAAGAGATAGCTTGCGTGGACAGTCCCAGGTCGGGTATCAAGCTATTAAGCAGGGTTGACTTGCCCGTGCCTGAGTGCCCAGCGATGAGTGTGCACTTGCCCTCGAGGAGCGATAGCAGTGCATCGGTGCCTTGCTGTTGTAGAGCTGATATGGGGTGGCAGGGATAGCCTAGCGGGGTGTAGATCTCGGTCAGTTCGTGCATCACCTCCTCCTCGTTGGGCTTGAGGTCGTCGACCTTGTTGATAAGGATTTCTGTGGGGATGCGGTACGCCTCAGCCGTGGCTAGGAAGCGATCGATGAAGGTGTAGGAAGTGCGAGGCCGAGCGATGGTGACCATCAGGAGGGCTAGGTCAATGTTTGCCGCAAGGATGTGCGACTCCTTCGAGAGATTGGTGGCGCGCCGTATGATGTAGTTGCGTCGTGGCTCGATAGACTCTATATAAGTGACCTCTTGCTGTGGATCAGGCGTGAAGTGCACCCAGTCACCGACCACTACGGGGTTGGTACTGCGGATGCCCTGTATGCGCACCCGCCCTTTGATCAGGCAGGAGTAGACCCGCTCCTCCTCGGGGACGTGCACTGCGCAGTTGTTGCCGATGACCTTGATGACTCTGCCTCGCATAGGATAGGTAAATGGGGGGGGGAATGGTAAAAGCAAAGCCACAACCCACAGCTAGAGAGTGCAAAGGTCAGACGAAGCGAAAGAGCGCCTCTCCGCTCCGCCTGCCCGCTCAGGCTGTAGGCGTGACTTGCATAGGGTGAAGTGTGATAGGGGAGTGGCGCAGAGTTAGATCGTCATGATCTCCTTCTCCTTGGCCGCAAGCGCCTCCTCGACACGAGCTATGTACTTGTCGTGGAGCTTCTGAGCGTCATTCTCCGTTTGCTTGATCGTATCCTCTGGTAGGTCCTCCGCTTTGACCGCCTTCTTAGCAGCATCGATAGCATCACGACGTGCATTGCGGATGCTGATCTTAGCCTCCTCGCTCTCAGCTTTAGACTGCTTGACTAGCTCCTTGCGACGCTCCTCCGTGAGCGGTGGCATAGTGATGCGGATCATCTCGCCATTGTTGGTCGGTGTGATACCCAGACTGGAGTCGAGGATACCCTTCTCAATGTCCTTGATGAGCTTCTTGTCCCACGGTGTGATAGCGAGCGTGCGAGCATCGGGTACAGTCACCGTGGCAACCTGATTAAGAGGCATCGGTGCCCCGTAAGCCTCGACGGTTATGTCGTCCAGGAGGACAGGGTTTGCCTTGCCTGCACGTATGCGGTCTAGCTTGTCCTGGAGGAATTCGATCGCCTTGAGCATAGACTGCTCAGCAGGTTTGATAAATTGGCTTGTACTCATATTTCGTTCTGTTTGGTTTCTAGGTTATTGATTAGGAAACGATAGATCCGATCTCCTCGCCACGCATCACACGAGCCAGGTTGCCCGTCGTGTCCATATCAAAGACGATGATCGGCAGGTGGTTCTCCTGACAAAGCGTCATAGCAGTCAGATCCATAATCCTGAGTCCACGGTCGTACACCTCTTGATAGGTAAGCCGAGAGAGCTTGATCGCTGTCGGGTCACGCTCTGGATCGGCCGTGTAGATGCCATCGACGCGGGTCCCCTTGAGCATAATGTCCGCTTGTAGCTCTATGCCACGCAGAGCTGAGGCAGAGTCAGTGGTGAAAAACGGATTGCCCGTACCGCCAGCGACAAAGACGATATGCCCCTGCGCCAGCAGTTGGCGAGCAGTGAGCGCATCGTAGTAGCGAGCATAAGGCTCCATCGGCGTACTGGTCATAACGACCGCACGAGGCGTATCCTGTATGGCGGGGCACTGCGCATTGATCGCAGCGCTGATAGCGAGCGCATTGATGACCGTGGCGAGCATGCCCATACGGTCGCCCGATACACGGTCCAGCCCTTCGGCAGAGCCTGCCATCCCTCGGAATATGTTGCCACCGCCCACGACGATCGCCACCTCAACGCCCATATCGCTGATCTCAATGATCTGCGAGGCGTAGTCGTGGAGCCGTGTCGTGTCAATGCCTTGCTTGGAGCCCGCTGCGAGCGACTCGCCGCTGAGCTTGAGTAGTACTCGTTTGTATTGAGCCATAATGGTCTTATCTCATTGTATCCTCTACAAAGATAGGGAAAAAGAGCTTAGCGGTGAAGCTGCATGGGAAAAATCTCCTGAGGAAATGCAAATCTCCCACGGAAGAAATGAAAATTCTACACCGAGGAGAGCAATAAAACTTCGGAAGAATGAAATCAAAGTTCGGAAGAATGAAATGAAACTTCGGAGGAATGAAAGGAAAGTTCGGAGGAATTGGCCGTTTCCTCCGTGGAGGATTTGCATTTCCTCGGGAGAAAATCCATTTAGTCGGAAAGTGTCCGAAATATGAGACTGTTGCAAAAGTCAACAGTCTCACAATCTTGCAAGCAAGATTGTCCTGACTTTGCAGAAAGGATGAAGCGCAAGGCGCTGAGGGTGAGG
>NZ_CAMYEZ010000033.1 GCF_947254915.1 uncultured Porphyromonas sp.
TAAACTGTTCTGACTCCATTGACCGTATCCCTCACCGGTTGCACCCCTGCAGAGCTGGCTACGTTTCAGGTCAACGAACAAAGGTATCTGTTTTTTTCTTCTACTTCGTCCACCATTTTGACCTATACTTCAGTACGAAAATGGCTATTAGGCTGTTTTACCCACCATTTTGACCTATACGCCTAATTTCTAACCTCTAGTCTCTATCTTCTCCCGCTACCCTCGATGTGCTTGTTTTTGTGTACTTTTGTGGTAGTGGAGGTGTGAGGCATATGGAGCCTTGACCTCTCTATGATACAAGCTAAAGATAGATATAGACACTAGGTAGCATCAGATTATGTACAGAACGCATACGTGTGGAGCTCTGCGTGCCTCTGACGAGGGTCTGCAGGTGACGCTCGCTGGTTGGGTAGCTAAGATTCGTCGCATGGGAGCTATGACCTTCCTTGACTTACGTGATAGATATGGCATTACGCAGATCTTCTTTGATGAGTCGCATCAGGCTCTCCTCAGTGAGGTGGGGCGTGAGTGGGTGCTGGCAGTGACTGGCACCGTGCGCCTGCGTAGCAGTGTCAATGAGAAGATCCCCACGGGGCAGATCGAGATCCTCGCAGAGAGCCTGAAGGTGCTCAACCGTGCCGACACACCACCCTTTACCATCGAGGATGTGAGCGACGGTGGCGATGACCTACGTATGAAGTACCGCTATCTGGACCTACGTCGTAGACCAGTGCTGAGCAATATAGAGCTACGTCACCGTATGACGATGGAGACGAGACGCTACCTTGATGGACTTCACTTCCTAGAGATAGAGACGCCGATGCTAATCGGTTCGACGCCTGAGGGTGCGCGTGACTTTGTGGTGCCTAGTCGTATGAACCCGGGGCAGTTTTATGCATTACCTCAGTCGCCACAGACCTTCAAGCAGCTCTTGATGGTGGCCGGTATGGATCGTTACTTCCAGATCGTGAAGTGCTTTAGAGATGAGGACCTACGTGCCGACCGTCAGCCAGAGTTCACGCAGATAGACTGCGAGATGAGCTTCGTGGAGCAGGACGACATCTTGAGTACCTTCGAGGGGCTGGCGAAGCATCTCTTTAAGGAGATCCGAGGCATTGACCTCCCCACGCCACTACGTCGCATGACTTGGTACGAGGCTATGGATCGCTACGGTAGCGACAAGCCCGATCTGCGCTTCGGCATGGAGATCGAGGAGGTGACCAAGACGATCCAGGGTCATGGCTTTGGCGTGGTTGATGATGCTGAGTACATCGGCGCTATCGTGGTCACGGGCAAGGCGGACTACACGCGCAAGCAGATAGACCAGCTGACTGACTTTGTCAAGCGTCCACAGGTGGGCGCCAAGGGACTACTCTGGCTACGCTATCAGGCTGATGGAACGATGAAGAGCAGCTTCGACAAGTTCCTCACGGCCGACCAGCTCAAAGCACTTGCTGACCAGCTTTCCATGCAGCCAGGCGACATTGCGCTCCTCATCTCAGGAGGCAAGCGTGCTGCGCAGAAGCAACTGGGCACGCTACGTCTACACGTTGCCTCCGAGCTGGGGCTGATGAAGCCAGGGCACTACGAGTGCCTTTGGGTAGTTGACTTCCCGCTACTCGAGTGGGACGAGGAGACGCAACGCTACTATGCGATGCACCACCCCTTTACCGCACCGAAGCCTGAGGATCAGGATCGTCTCGAGAGCGACCCAGGCAGTGTCCGTGCCGATGCTTACGACATGGTGATCAACGGTGTTGAGGTGGGCGGTGGCTCTATCCGTATCCACGATGCGGAGCTACAGGCGCGGGTCTTTGCAGCACTAGGCTTTACGAAGGAGCGTGCCGAGGAGCAGTTTGGCTTCTTGATGAACGCCTTTAAGTATGGCGCACCTCCTCACGGCGGTATCGCCTTTGGCCTAGATCGCTGGGTATCGCTCATGGCTGAGCTGGACTCGATACGTGACTGTATCGCCTTCCCGAAGAACAATTCGGGTCGTGATGTGATGATTGATGCACCCGCACGACTAGATCCCGAGCAGCTCGACGAGCTACACCTGACGGTGCGGGAGACACTATAATATATAAGGAGTCCTTATGGTCACGATCGGAGATGTAGTTCGTACGATAGAGGAGTGCTACCCGCTGAGCTACCAGGAGAGCTACGACAACTCGGGCCTTCAGGTGGGCGATGTGACGCAGCCACTGCGTGGCATTATGCTGGCTGTGGAGACGACCGAGGCAGTCCTTGAGGAGTGCCTGCAGCGTGGGTGCAACCTGCTCGTATCGCATCACCCGATCCTCTTTCGAGGGCTTAAGCGAATCACACCAGCGACCTATCAAGAGCGCTGCGTAGCTTTTGCCCTGAGAAATAATATAGCTATCTACGCCTGTCACACTTCGGCAGACAATGAGGTGAGCCAGGGCGTAAATCATTACTTGGCCAATCTGATCGGTCTCAAGCATGAGGGGCGGCGACCAATGATGCCTCAGCGAGGACGCTTCTACAAGCTACAGACCTTCATCCCGCACAGCCACGCTGATGCGTTACGTAGCGCATACGAGGAGGCGGGTATTGGTTCGCTGGGAGGTTACACGGGCTGTAGTTACAGTTGCTCGGGCGTGGGGCGCTTCCGTCCAGGCGCAGAGACACATCCAACGATCGGTACGCATGGCGCCATGGAGGCGGTTGAGGAGGAGATGATCTCCGTGCTCGTGCCACAGGAGCGACTCTCGCAAGCCCTCACAACGCTCGTAGCGACGCACCCCTATGAGGTGCCAGCCTACGAGGTGATCCCGATCGTGATGGATCACCCGACGAGCGGGCTAGGCATCGTTGGCGAGCTACCGAGTGAACTCTCTCCGCAGGAGTTCCTCGAGCACCTAGCTACGCTGCCCGCAGTGGAGCGCATCGCTTACTCAAATCCCCCCACGCAGCCGATCCGTCGTGTGGCGCTTTGTGGCGGTAGTGGCGGCGGTCACGAGTTCATCGGAGAGGCACTGCACTCAGGCGCAGAGGTTTATATAACTGGTGAGGCAAAGTACAACGACTATCTCGACGTGCAGGACCGTCTCTGGCTGATTACGCTGGGACACTTCGAGAGTGAGCACTGCACGCGTACGATGCTCTATGATGCGTTGTCGGATAAATATCGTAACTTTGTCATCCATATGTCAGATGCTGACACCAATCCTATTCACTATTTCTAAGCAATACCATCTATGAGTACTAATACAACGACCCACGAAGTAGCCGAGCGTAGTATCAGGGAGAAACTCATCGCTCTCAAGCGTCTACAGGAGACGCTCACCAGTATTGACAAGATCAAGCTGTTGCGAGGCGAGCTACCCCAAGCTATCGAAGATCTAGCGGACGAAATCGAGGGACTGAAGACACGCTTAGAGAAGTACAACGTGGCTGCCAAGAAGCTCACGCAGTCGGTCAGTGGCGAGAACCAAAAGATCGCGACAGCAAACGATAAGCTCGCAGTGCTCAAGGAGCAACTCAATGCGGTGAGCAATAACCGCGAGTATGAGCATCTGTCACGAGAGATCGAGTTTCAGGAGCTTGAGATACAGCTCGCACAGAAGCACATCCGAGAGTTCAACGCAGAGCTCCAAGGTCGCAAGGATGATGTCGCCAAGCTCCAAGAGCGTATCAAGGAGCGTGAGGAGGATCATCAGGCTAAGAGCGAGGAGCTAGAGCAGATCATCGCTGAGACCCGCATCGAGGAGGAGCAGCTCCGTGATCGTGCCAACGAGCTAGAGGCACAGATCGACGAGCGTATCCTCAAGGCTTTCCTCCGCCTTCGCAAGGGTGCTACCAACGGTCTTGCCGTGGTACCCGTAGAGCGTGAGGCTTGTGGCGGTTGCTTTAACCATATACCACCACAGCGCCAGCTAGAGGTCAAGCTCCACAACAAGGTCATCGTCTGCGAGTATTGCGGTCGTGTACTCATCGACCCAGACATTGAGGAGGAGCCTGTAGAGCTCACAGATGAGCAGGCTGACTCAAAGAAGAAGGAGGCTAAGAAGGCTACTGCCTCCAAGAAGAAGGCTACGCCTAAGAGTACTAAGAAGGCTACCTCTAGCAAGGATAACGAGGAGTAGTAAATCTTCCCTACCCAGCGACGAGCTTCTTCGGACGGCCTGTCGCTCTTCTCTCCCTTTACGACATTCATCCCTCGCACTGTGTCTCAGCGACGTACGCTACTCAATCATGCTTTGGTGCATCAGATGCGTCGTACGATCGAGCAGTATGATCTGCTAGAGCGAGACAGCGAGCGGGTGGTCATCATAGCCCTCAGCGGAGGTGCCGACTCAACGGCGCTTCTGTGGGGGCTTTCGCTTTTGGGCTACCGCTGCGTGGCGGCACATTGTAACTTTCACCTGCGAGGCGACGAGAGCGACCGTGACGAAGCGTTTGTCACAGAGCTCTGTGCGCAGCTGGGAGTGCCGTTAGAGCGCGCCTCCTTTGACACATACGGATATGTGGCCACGCACCAGGGGGTGAGCGTAGAGATGGCGGCGCGGGAGCTGAGATACCACTTCTTTGACGAGCTGTATGAGCGGTACGATGCGCAGTGTATCGCATTAGGACATCATCTAGAGGACAATGTGGAGCAGCTCCTGATCAACCTCTCCCAAGGAGCAGGCGTACGAGGACTGCGGGGCATGCTCCCCATGCGTGAGGAGGGGAAGTATATTCGTCCGCTCATCGACACGCCACCTCGTCTTATCTATGATTTCTTGCAAACGGCTGGACAGCCTTTTGTGACAGACTCGACGAATGCCGACACAACCATACGGCGCAACTTCGTCCGGCACACGTTGCGCCCACTCTTTGACCAGTTGAACCCCTCCTTTGACCAAGCGGTCGCCTCAACGATTCATATCCTGCGGGACTTGGAGCAGTTGCAGGACTACTATATAAGGAGTACCCTCCCCGCAGACGCGAGCCAGCCACTAGAGATCGCGTGGCTCCGTCAGCAGATAGCTCCGCTGACACTTCTCTACAGCCACTTTGCGGTCATCGACTGTGATCGCTTGGTACTACAGCAACTTCTTATGGACTGCGCAAAGCCTGAGCGTGCCGACAGCTACGCTCGCTACGAGGGACGTAGCGGGATCATTGAGCGCTATCGGGGTTACCTGATAGGCACGACGAGTGAGACGCTGGCGCATCTGGAGCAGGCGACGAGCGTTTGCCTAGAGCTGCCCGCCATAGCGAGCTGGCAAGCGGGAGCCACGCTGGATCACCCGCTAGGCTCAATAAAGATAGCGGTACACGACTCCTCGGAGACACCACCACCTGCGATTCGGACGCTCACACCTTACAGCTATTTGGCCGACTACGACCAACTTCTGTTGAGAGCGCCTCAGCTACAGCTCAGAGCCTCTACGGATGGCGAGCAATGGATCGCACCGCTTGGTCTGAAAGGGCGCAAGCAACTAGCGAAGCTCCTGCGCGATGCGAAGATTCTACCCTCACGCAGAGCGTCTACAGCGCAACTCATCGACAGCCACACAGGCACTACGCTCTGGCTGGTCGGTCTCTGCCGTAGTGCCGACTACCAGCTCACGCCGCAGACCCGTCGCTGGGCGGAGATAACCTTCACCCCCACGCTGTCAGATCCCTTTTCGAGGCACACAACACTCAAGTCTGACACCTAATAATCTACCATCTCTAAGCTACGTATGACAATAATCCAGGATACCCAGAGCGAGCGTTGCTACACAGCGCTACAGGTCCACTCTGATTCCTCAGTCATCTCCGATGATTCGAGTTTCTCCCGAGGAAATCGAAGATCTCCACGGAGCAAACGAAAATTCCCCACGGAGGGCCGAAATAAAAGTTCGGAAGAATGAAATGAAACTTCGGAAGAATGAAATCACAAGTCCGAAGAATTTTCCCATTCCTCGGTGGATAATGAAAAATCCCTATAGAGCAATTTGCGATTTCCTCCATAGAGACCTAGACGAACTCACCATAGATTATGCCTTAGCCTTGACACGGCACCTCATACAGTAGCTCGTTAGCCGTTTATTTTGTACTTTTACAGCTAGAACCGACTTATAAAGCATGACGAAGATCTTTCCCATGATCGCCAAGACGCTCCCTGGGCTGGAGCCTGTATTGGAACAAGAATTGATAGCCCTCGGTGCGAACAACATACAGATAGGACGTCGCATGGTCTCCTACGAAGGAGATCTCAAGATGCTCTACAAGTCCAATCTGTATCTACGCACAGCGCTTAAGGTGCTGAGACCCATCTATGAGTTTGATGCGGAGGATATAGACATCCTCTACACGACGCTGCTCCACTTCGACTGGAGCCAGTGGCTCACGGCCGATATGACCTTTGCGGTCGATGCGGTCGTCTACTCATCGACCTTCAAGCATAGTCGGTACGTCGTCTACAAGACGAAAGACGCTATCGTCGATTACTTTAGAGAGCAAACGGGTGGCACGAAGCGTCCCTCGGTCAAGCTCTCGAACCCGCAGCTGATCTTTCACCTACACATCGCCGAGCAGCACGTGACGCTCTGCCTAGATTCGTCGGGCGAGAGCCTACACAAGCGGGGCTATCGTATGGAGCAGGACCGTGCTCCTATCAACGAAGTGCTGGCTGCGGGCATCCTGCTCAAGGCGGGCTGGCATGGGCAGTGCGATCTGATGGATCCCTTCTGCGGGTCGGGCACCTTCCTCGTGGAGGCTGCGCTGATCGCTACGGGTACGCCTCCAGGCATTTACCGTGAGAGCTACCCCTTCGAGCGGTGGCCGGACTTCGATAGTGAGCTTTGCAGTGAGGTGTACAACGACGACTCGACGGAGCGCTCCTTCGACTACCACATCTACGGCTCGGACCTATCGCCTCAAGCCATTGCCAAAGCTAAGCGCAACGTCACCCGCTCGGGTATGTCTCGCTACATTGACCTCTCAGTGGGCGACTTTGCCGATCAGCACCTGCCCCACCCCAATGCGGAGACAGAGCCTAAGTGTCTGCTCGTGATGAATCCGCCTTATGGGGAGCGTCTCTCAGACTACGACCTCGAGCAGCTCTACAGTATGATCGGTCGTACGCTCAAGTTCCAGTTCGCTGGAGCTCAGGCGTGGATCATCGCTCATCAGGTGGAACACTTTCACGCCATCGGGCTCAAGCACGATCTGCGCGAGGAGCTCTACAATGGATCGCTACCCTGCGAGTTGCGTGGCTATACGCTCTTCGAGGGCAAGCACAAGGAGTACAAAGAGCAGATCGCTCAGCGTGGTGAGGAAGCTCCTCAGCGGAGAGAGCGCGAAGCGTTTCACCGTGGTAAAGGTCAAGAGCCCCGCAGACATCGAGCTGGGCACGACAAGCCGTCTTACAGCAAGGAGCGTGGCTACGGCAAGCCCGCACAGCGTGGCGCACAGCGTACGAAAGGACCCCGTCCCGCTGGCTCCTCTAGCTCTGGCTACAAGGCCAATATCCAAACCTTCGGCAGCGACGAGACATTCGTCCATAAGGCTGAAGCAAACGACAACGAATAAGTAACATCTATCGCACCATATTGATCTATGAATAGCACATTGCGTCACTACGCTCTATGGCTCTTCGGAGCTCTTACGCTAACGCTCACACCACTCCTACAGGGACAGACGAAGCAACCGCTAGACCTGGAGACTGTCACATCAGGGGGCAAGCGCTTTTGGTCAGACTTCTACCCGCAGCCCGTCTACGGACTCACGTGGCTACAGAGTGGCTACACCTATACGGTAGCAGGCGGCGACTACAAGAGCCTACGGATCTACACCCCCACGAGAGCACAGGAGCAGACCGTCCTCACGCAGGGCGAGCTCGTACAGCTTCTCAAGCCTTACGATGATACTGACAAGCTTAATCCGCTGGTAGCTTACGCTTTCACTCCGCAGTGCCACTACCTAGAGGTGGAGCTGTCCAAGGGCCTTTACTTAATAGATGTAGAGCAAAAGCTAATCGTCGGATACTTCGCCACTGGTGACACCGAAAAGCGCGCTTCGCTCCTCAGCCCTAACGAACGCAACCTAGCGGTCAAGAGCGAGGAGGGTACACTCCTTATATATACGCTACAGCCCGCCGGGAGCAAACCTCAGGCTCCTACGCTAGTCGCTACGGACGAGGCGGAGGCTGCAGTCGTCTATGGCGAGTCCGTTCACCAGAACGAGTTCGGCATTGACGGTGGACTCTTCTGGAGTCCAGACAGTCGCCAGCTGGCTTTCTACCGTATGGATCAGTCGATGGTCGCACCTTATCCCATCGTTGACATGACACCCCACAAGGCGGTCGTCCAGCCCGTTCGCTACCCGATGGCGGGGTCTCCTTCGCACCATGTGACGCTAGGAGTCTTTCATATAGAGAACCAGCAGACCACTTACCTAGAGACTGGTGGCGACCCCGAGCATTACCTGACCAATGTGGCGTGGCACCCCAACAGCCAGAAGGTTTACATAGCCGAGCTGAATAGAGGTCAGGACCATCTCTTCCTCAACGGCTACGATGCCCAGACGGGAGCGCGCACCGAGACGCTCTTTGAGGAGACCGATGCGCACTATGTTGAGCCTCAGCGCCCGATGATGTTTGTCCCTGGGAGCCGAGGCGAGCAGTTCGTCTGGGAGTCCCGTCGTGAGGGCTATCACCAGCTCTATCTCTATAGTAGCACGGGCAAGCTCATTCGCAAGCTCACTGATATGGAGGGTGAGATCACTGACATCTACGGCTTCGACCCCAAGGGCGAGCGCATATACTTCCAGGCCGCTTACCCCTCACCGCTTGAAAGACACATCTTCGTCAGCGAACTCAAGCGAGGACGTACCATACAGCTAAGCAAGGTAGCTGGCACGCACGAAGCTACCTTTAGTCCCGACAAGCAGTACTATATAGACCAGCTGCAGAGCGCCACCATCGCTCGCTCTGTCATGCTCCATGACTGCAACGGTCTACAGCTACGTCTCATACACCAGGCGCCTGATCCCTGGCGCAAGCTGGATATGCCAAATATTACCGTCGGCACGCTCCTAGCAGCTGATGGCAAGACCGAGCTTTACTACCGACTCATCACACCATCTAATCTTGACGAGATGAAGGAGTACCCCGCCATCGTCTACGTCTACGGTGGTCCGCACGCTCAGCTCGTCACGAATACGCCACAGTGGGGCGCTTCGGGCTGGGATCTGTATATGGCACAGCAGGGGTACATCATCTTCACGGTGGATAGTCGTGGTAGCGCTCAGCGAGGCGCCGCCTTTGAGCAGGTTATCCATCGTCAGGTCGGTACCGCTGAGATGGCCGATCAGATGAAGGGCGTTGAGTACCTTCAGAGCCTCCCCTATGTCGATCGCAATCGCATCGGCGTGTACGGCTGGAGCTTTGGGGGCTTTATGACTACCAACCTCATGCTTACCCATCCCGAGACCTTTAAGGTCGGTGTCGCTGGCGGGCCCGTTATGGACTGGTCTCGCTACGAGATCATGTATGGCGAGCGCTACAATGACGCTCCCCAGGACAATCCTGATGGCTACCAGCGCAATAACCTCATCGAGCGTGCCAAAGATCTCAAGGGGCGTCTCCTCCTCATCCACGGCACCTCCGACAATGTCGTCGTATGGCAGCACGCCCAGGCCTTTGTCAAGGCATGTGTAGATGCACAGACCTACCCCGACCTCTACTACTACCCAGGCCACAAGCACAACGTCATCGGACCCGACCGTGTGCACCTCAACCATATCATAACACGTTACTTCCAGGAACACTTATGAGCCTTATCTATCCCAACACAAAGCAAGACGAAAAGAAGTCTACAGACGCTGAATTTATGAAGTTCGCTAAGATTGAAATGGTGAAAGCTCCTCAGACTGTCCTCCTCCTCGGCAGCGGTGGGCGTGAGTGCGCCATGGCAGCTGCCATAGCTGAGAGCAAGCTACTCAGGAAGTTGTACATAGCTCCAGGCAATGCGGGGACTGCTACTTACGGGACCAACGTCCCTGACCTCAATCCCGCCAAGCATGAGGCGGTCAGCCAGTTCATCGCCACCCACGGGGTCACCCTCCTCGTCTGTGGACCCGAGGCTCCGCTCGTCGATGGGCTCGTCGACTACCTGCAGGAGGACGCACGCCATCCCGACCTGCTCATCATCGGTCCCGACAAGGCTGGAGCCCACCTAGAGGGTAGCAAGGAGTACAGCAAGGAGTTTATGCGTCGCCACGGCGTACCGACAGCTAGCTACGAAACCTTCGGTCCTCAAGACATTGAGGAAGCTGAGGAGTTCCTTGATCAACTCTCCGCTCCCTTTGTACTCAAGGCCGACGGTCTAGCAGCCGGCAAGGGAGTCCTCATCTGCCAAGACCGTGAGGAGGCGGAGCAGGGACTAGGTCAACTCTTCAGCGGTATGTTTGGTAGTCGTGGTCAGCGCATCGTCATTGAGGAATTTCTCGAAGGCATCGAGTGCTCCGTCTTTGTAGCTACCGATGGCACCGACTACTGCGTCCTGCCCGTTGCCAAGGACTACAAGCGTGTCGGCGATGGTGACACAGGTCCCAATACAGGCGGTATGGGAGCCGTCAGTCCCGTTCCTTTTGCCGATGAAGCCTTCATGCAGCGTGTTGAGGAGCGTGTCATTCGCCCCACGCTAGAGGGCTTGCAAGAGGAAGGCATACAGTACGTTGGCTTCCTCTTCATCGGACTGATGAATGTCGCAGGCGATCCCTACGTCATCGAGTACAACTGCCGTCTAGGCGACCCCGAGACCGAGGTCGTACTGCCACGCATTGAGAGCGACTTCCTCGAGCTACTCATCGCCATGGCGACAGGTCAGGTAGCACAATACAACCTAGCGGTCTCTCCCGAGGTAGCCATGACGCTCGTCCTCGTCTCCAAGGGGTACCCTGGGCACTACGACAAGGGCTTCCCAATCCAGCTCCCAGAGCCAGTAGAGGGTATACGCATCTACCACTCAGGCACAGCGCTTGATGAAGAGGGACACATCGTCACCAATGGTGGACGCGTCCTCGCTATCACGGCACGAGCCACCACCATCCAGGAGGCTCAGAAGGCGTGCTATCGCACCGCCACGCAGACACTCTACGAGGGCAAGAACTACCGCCACGACATCGGCAACGACCTCTTGTAGAGCCAGGAAGAACCAACCGTGACGTGTAGCCCTGTGTAGGGACGCACGGCTCGTGCGTCCGTCCCCGTTAAAACCACGACGCTGTAACCTTTGATACAACGAACGACGTAACTTTTGACACAACGGACGCACGACCGTGCGTCCCTACAACCGTTACTCGTCTCCCCTCTAACCTCTAATCCCCGCACTCTTGCACGACTCAAAATAAAGTTTTACCTTTGTACAGGACATTACCTATCAGAGAATAGTTCCTCAAAAGAAAAGTAACTAACCGTAATTGCCTAGATGGCTCTGACAGCGTATAGTATTGATAGCTGTGGTACTATCTATAAGTATCGTACTACGAAGTCTCACCACGACCGTCTTGCTACAGATCATCGTAGCGAGCCTAGCTCTCTGCACCACGCCACTACGCACATCTGTAGAGCCACCTCAGAGCTTCTCCACCGCCATATCTTACTGATAGGCAGCATGTTCGCCCCCCCCCCCCGAAAATCGCACGTATAGACGCTCTATAGGCGACTACACAGGGGCAACCCATCATCCATATCACACGACCCGCAGGCTGATGCCACCAGCGTCCGCCCCGATGGTCGTACCCTATTCGCTTGTGAAGAGCCACTCACTCCTCACAAGCCCTTCGTTGTATCCCTAGACCAACACTCCCCACGCTATGGCAATAACAATCACTAAAGTCGAAGACCTTGTCAAAAAAGCAGTCACAAATGATATGAAGAGACTTGCGCAAAAGGTAAAAGCCTCTGAGACAAAGCCTGTTGCTCCTCAGCGTCCTACTACCCCTCACGTTGTACGGGGGCCTCTACCAATGGGCGTCACCATAATACGTGATTGTGATGATGACTGTTGGTCAGCAACTCCGCCCTCCCGATCAACATCTACGCCCGAACCGCAACCAACTGCACAGACAGAAGTTGTAGCTCAGGAGGACACACCCCTGACAGAGACTCCCCAAGCTGAGGCTCCCAGCGAGCCTATGGATCAGATAGACCAACCAAAGAGCCCAGAGACAAAGCCGAGCGAGAAAAAAGGAATACGGACCACTAGTCTACGGGACATATTCAAAAAGAAGAGCGAGACCTCCCAAAAGGAAGCATCACTAGAAGAGGCAGACACAGAAGAAGAGACAACTAAGGAAGAAAGTATTGTGGAAACAGCTGCACCACAACCGACCGCAGAGATAGACTCCACAGAAACAGATGTTGCAGAAGCTGCAACCATAGAGGTCTCAGCTCAGGCGGAGCCACCGACAAGCAAGAAGAAAAAAGGCAAGAAGCACCATAAGGCAAAGCATAAGGAGCATCGTAAGGATCGCACCGCACAGCCTATCGAGATACACATTCACCTGCATCTGCCTTAACGCATCAAGAATCAATAACCTAATCAATACTAATCACAAACTAAAGAACAAGCTTATGGACGATAAAAGTGCAATCGGATCATTGCTACTAATCTTACTCACAGTAGGGTTCGTCATCTACGTAATCATCAAGACCTTGAAGAGGATTCACCGCTTCTTCAAGAGGTCTAGCTCTAAGCGTAAAGCCAAGAAGAAAAAGCGCGAGCAAGCAAGGCGCGCAAGGCAGGCTAAAAAGGAGCGTAAGCGCAAAGAGAGACGTCGCACTCGTCATGACGACGACGATGATGATGACTACGATGATGATGACTACGATGATGACTACGAGATAGATGAGAGCGAGATGAGTGAGCAAGACCTGAAGGATGCTAAAGAGCTCGAAGATATCTGGGGCAAGTAGTGCAATCAAGATGTCTTAGGGTTGACAGAGCTATTTAGTCAGGAAGCTATATCATCAGGTATGGCATGACGTAGCCCCTTCAGCCCAAGGACGAAGACCCATGGAGGAAGCCGAAAATCCAATCTAACAGAGTAGGCACTTAACTTAATTCATAATAACAATATGAACAAACTAATGAATGTGCTCTTCGGAGCAGAGATGCACGCCAGTGCAAAGGACATCCGTGGTAAGAAATCCAGCGGAGTGGAAGATATCGATGGCTACAACCACTGGAGATCTACAAGACCTGAAGATACTTTTAACGACTATGGCCAGAACTAATCACAGATGAACCCTTAGGGCAGTTGTGGCTTCGGTCACAGCTGCCCTATCATCTTTATTCCTAAAGCAGTAAGAATATGAAGACTGAGGAAGAAATAAAGTCTCAAATCTACAGGGCAGCACTCGAGGTAGCACTAGACACCCGTAAGTTTGAGATAGGACTATACTGGCAGCGTACGAGGTACTTCTTCGATGCATTTCTTGCTCTCGGAGGCTTTAGCTTGATCCTCACACTCCTAGGACTATGCGGTAAGGTGGAGCAAGATCTCATCTATACACTTCTGATCACTGTCGAATGCGTTGGAATTGTTGCCGCCTCTGCGTGGGTCTGCGCCAATAGGGGAAGTAAGTATTGGCAGGTAAACTGGGAGCAGTATGTAGATGTGCTCGGGGAGGACTTTATCGGACCGCTCTTTCAGCATCCCATAGATCCCAAGAAGAAAAAAAGATACTCTGTCAGTAATGTCAACCTCACACTCAGTCGGTACGTTCTCGGTGTTTGGCTTGCGATACTGGTGCTGACGATCGTAGCTTGGTGCTTCTCGTCTGAGTGTTCTCTCTGTAAGGAGTGGTCGAAGACTTGTCTCCTACTAATCTTCTCTGGTGTTGTGATAGTTGGATCTGCAATCGCCATCTGTTGTTTAAGGTGTTGCTGTATTGGAGGCAAAGATCAAGTCAAGAAAGAGAATGACGACAACTGCACAGCCATTGATAACTACCGCAAGACCGTCAAGGAGACCGCAAAGAAATTGTTTGAGGCACAGGGACAGACGACGAAGCTATGATACGTATGCCAGTCCACTATCAGGGGGATGTTTACTTCTTTGAGGGGATCACCGGTAGCTTGATGAGGCGACCCGCCAAACCAACTGATGCGGTGGTGCCAACGATAGGGGGTATCGCAGGCAAGTGCCTGAGCGAGGTCACCGATCCCTACCTCCTCAGGGGGAGAGCACTCCCTACGACACCGCAGCGCATCGCCCTCGGGGTACGGCTCTACGCATCTATCTTGACATGGCTCTGTCGGCACGCTTTTCCACTCGGTCGTCTATGGGCTAAGATCCCTCTGCGCTGCTATCCTGACGCAGGGGTCGCCACCCGCGTCTACTACAAGCTTTACCCTGGTGAGCAGCAACGCAACCTTTGTCTGCCTCGAGCCTTTTTCGCCCGTAGCACCTCTAGGCGCTTTCGCAAGCATGGGGCGATGTTTGTCGGAGCCTTCCTCCCCTCAGTGCAGATGCACGCTTGGGTGCTAGAGGATGGTATGCACGCTGACTACTATGACAATAACTGGGTCAACTATGCCCCCGTAGCGATATTCCGATGAAGCTGAGATCAGAGATATTACCACAGCCCACGCTCTCCTTTTACAACCATAAGACAGGAGCACTCCAAGCGAACATCGTCGAGGAGCTACGGGCTGGTTTGTGGCGAGACTATAATATAGACAACCGCCTCTACAATGATGCGCTCGGGGAGATGCGCATCACGGAGTGGCGACCACTCTTTCCCGATATAACGCCTGTGATGCCAGGCTTCCACTACAACAGGGAGACAGGAGCGATGGAGGAGGAGAGCTTTGTGCCACGACAGCGGGAGATGACCATGTCACTCTTCTTAGATACTGTGGAGCGCTACTTCGCACGCTTTGAGGGACGGAAGATCGGGGTGCATTTGAGCGGAGGACTGGACTCCAGTCTAATCATCGGATTGCTACATCACTTCGGCATTCCCTTCAATCTATATGGCAAGGTGACGGACCGCTATGAGTTTCGTACGGAGCGCCATATACAAGACCTATTAGCTCCTCTCGGGGAGCGCGCCTGCTATGTCCATGCGGACGAGCACCCATTTTACAATCTCTTGGATCAATACCCCTTTCATCAGATCCCCGACAGCTATATCAAGAACTACGACTCGGCCACGACGATCGCTGAGGAGGCACGGCGCGATGGCGTGGAGGTGATCTTTGGTGGGCAGGGAGCTGACACGCTCTTTGTTGATGCGATCCCTACGGAGGCTGGAGCTATGAGCTTTAACATCGGCAACGAGTTTACCGTCCCCTGGGAGGATGACTTGATCTATCGCCCGAGAGGTGTGGAGCTGGTCTCTTTCTATGCAGATCCTGAGATTATCGAGGCAATCTACAATCTACGACTGGGTAAGCCGTTTGACGCTTGGAAGCTCTGGGCGCGGCACTTCTTCCGTGAGTTTCTACCCCGTGAGCTAGCGGAGTATCACTATGTAGCAGACTTCAATGGGCTATCATTGAGTGGTCTGGAGGCGGCAAAGCCTGTGGTGACTCGTCTCTTTGAGGAGGCGTATGATCTGCTACGTCACCCGATCTTCTCGCCTGAGAGTACGCAGGTGATGCGAGAGACGAATGTCTTTAAGTTTGACTATAAGCTTTACTGCGCTTACTGCGTCCGCATCTCGATTGCGGTGTGGCTGCATGCACTGTTTGAGCACGAAAATTAAGAGCAACGAACCTATGAGTATACCTTATCAAGTTGTCTTCCAGGAAGACTGGGAGGAAAAAGGGCAAGTGATCCGCTTCTGGCGAGAAGACTCTGAAGCTTTCCAGCGGGCGGGCATCCCTATCGGACTGACCCCACTGCCAGAGGCGGAGCATCTGATCTATCGTAGCGCAACGATCTATGATCCTAAGAACTATCCGACCGACCCTCGGTACATACATACGTATGACATCAACAACTTCTACCTAATGATGCACCGCTACCTACCGGTGATCGAGGATCTCTCTATCCCCACTTTTTTTGTGGATCAGCTAGACGAGCGTGTCGATAAGGAGATGGCTCGCCGAGGGTGGCGAGAGGCTTTTATCAAGAAGGACGCAAAGGCGCTCGAGGCTTGGGGCGAGGGAATGTCGATCTACCCTCGGCACTCCTTTGCGGAGATGCGGACGCACTTTGATAAGATGCCTGGAGAGAAGTATTGCATCCGCCAAGTGATGGACAAGAACTATATCATAGAGCATGACACCCGCTACTGGGTGCTCAACGGAAAGGTCTATCGCAGGGACGGACTACCGATCCCCGACATCGTGCTGGAGGCTGCCGACAGACTGATCAAAGCTAAGGGTGGGCGATACTTTACGATCGATGCTACCCCTCAGTTTGTGATCGAGGTCAACCCTGGGGAGTCTAGCGATAGACACGGAGAGAACTCGGCAGAGCTCTTCGCCTCGTGGTTCGTCGATGCCTTCTTTACTAACAACTAAAACGAATAATACTATGGATGAAGAACAACTAAGAATTGTAGCTGGTCTTGTACTGTGTCCTTTGTTTTTTGTTTTGCCAGGACTTGGGTTTTCTGATGCGAAACCGATTCAGTATATTCTTTTTCTCATAGGATATGCCTTGATCTTGATATCACTTTATATAGGATATAAA
>NZ_CAMYEZ010000034.1 GCF_947254915.1 uncultured Porphyromonas sp.
CCGTTGGTTGTGCTGATAGAGCGATGTGGATCGGCGCTCTTTGTCCAGGTAGAGTGGCGCTAGGTCGGGAGCGTAGTACTCGTAGTAAGGTGATGCACCGTAGCAGGTCTCTATGGTGTACCAGTGCTTGTGTCGCCAGTTGTCATGCTCAGCGATCTGCACCGACTGTACAGGGCACTGCTGTGAGGAGCCTGCGAGAACGGGGATAGAGAGCTTCATCACCCCCTCGGCACCAACGATGGCGCAGCGATTGCGGTAGGTTTGCTTCTGATAATACTCGTGTGCCTCTATACGCGTGGAGCTGTCCAGTAGATAGCTCATATAGGCGACTGAGGGAGCGTATGCCGTGGGTAGCACTACCATATGACTGTTGCTGAGATCTCTGAGCGGTGGACAGGCCCGAGGTGGCGAGAGTCTATCGTCTCAGCCGTGAGCGGGAGCTTGGCTAAGAGCCAATATTCATCGGCAGCCAAGACCACTTCGTAAGAGCTTTGCTGTAAAGGCTGGGGGAGTGGCATGGTAAAGGTTTGCCGACCACGCTTGCCTAGAACTAGGAGTTTGCCCTCGGTAAAGCGTAAGGTGTCGCTCGGCTCGCCCACGACTCGTAATATTAGCTCGCTTCCCGCTAAGCTATCGGCGGTTAGCTTGAGGAGTACGTCATCACCTCGCTGTGGCTGTGCGATGCGACTCATCAGGTGGTAGCTAGTGCCACTAGTTGTGGTCTGGCGATAGACAAAGAAGAAGAGCCGTCCGACGATGATGAGTACTACTATGATCGTCGGAAGTCCCCAGCGTAGCCAGGTGGCTCGTCTCCTTGTTGCTATGTCAGAGTGGCTGACCATGTATCGTGTGCATCATACGTCTCCAGCGTATCTTGCCTCCCCAGCGACCTAGATCCTTGTCTAGCGCGAGCCAGAGGAAAGCGGGGCGCCCTACGATATGATCTTCAGGAACGAAGCCCCAGTAGCGACTATCGGCCGAGTTGTGGCGGTTGTCACCCATCATATAGTAGTAGTCCATTCCAAAGGTGTAGTGCGTGGCGGGCTGTCCGTCAATGAGGATGGTGCCGTCAGGACGCTGCTCGAGAGCGTGTCCCTCGTAGTTGTGTATACACCTACTGTAGAGCGCTAGGGCTTGGGGCGTTAGTTCGATGGTGAGTCCCTTGCGTGGTATCTGTAGCGGACCGTAGTTGTCGCGGGTCCAGCCGAAGTCATAGCCTACGGGGTAGAGATTGGTATTGGGGTCTTGCGACACAACGATCTTAGCGACACGGCTATCACTAGCCAATTGCTGGCGCATCTCCTCCGTAAGAGGTAGTAGGTAGAGAGCTTGTACATCGCTCATAGAGACCCCTGTCAAGCCCATCGCCTCTAGGTCGCCAGCAGAGAGCTGTGAGGGGGAGACGACATGCTGATCGTCGAGGCTAATGCCTAGATGCTTGAGCTCCTCGGCGGAGAAGTAGCCTCCACGGGTGCAGACCCAGTAGTTAAGCTGCATATACTCGGGACGCGCCTGTTGCTTGCCATTGATATAGATGTCGTTGTTGCGTATCTCGATGAGGTCGCCTGGTAGTCCCACACAGCGCTTCACATAGTGGTCACGACGATCCACGGGGCGGTAGACGATCTTGCCAAAGACCTCCGGCTGAGCCTCCAGCGCAGCCCGTCCGCCATACATCTCCTTGAGGTAGTAGTAGTCGGGATTGGTCACCTTGGTCGTGACGGTATCGCCTGTGGGGAAGTTGAAGACGACAAGATCGCCACGCTCTACCTTTCTGATGCCTTTGAGTCGCTTGTAGGAGAGCTGTGGTTTGCTGAGGTAAGACTCACGGCCGAGGAAGCGGTTTTGCGTTAGTGGCACCTGTAGCGGAGTCATCGGCATACGGGGCCCGTAGGTCACTTTGTCCACAAAGAGGTAGTCACCGACGAGGAGCGTCTTCTCCAGTGAAGAGGTGGGGATGGCGAAGTTCTGAATGAAGAAGATGCTGAGCAGATGCACCCCGATGACCGCCCAGAGGAGGTCTGCCAGCAGAGAGACGAAGCCTCTCAGCGTCTTGTTCTTGATATTACGATACCAAGACCAATTGATGAACTTGGTAAAGTAGTAGTCCAGGATAAAGGGGAGAAAGATCAACCAAAAGGGACCCGCCCAGAGGAGACAGAAGAGGAGGTAGAGGATAGGTATGACGATGGCTACAATCTTCTGAAAGATGGACTTGTCTTGCCAATGAAGCTTGATTTTCATAGTGTGAAGAGTGTGTGTGGGGTAGGACTATTTGTGTAGGATGAGGTCACGCATAGACCAGACGCCTACAGGGTGCTGCTGGAGATACTCAGCCGCGAGGGTGGCTCCTAGAGCGAAGCCCCGACGGCTATAAGCCTCATGGCGGAGCGTTATCTCGTCAATGTCGGAGTGATAGATGACGGTGTGGATGCCAGGCACCTCGCCTTCACGAATTGCCTCGATGCCGAGAGAGCCGTCGTGCGTCTCAAGTCCCAGATGCCAGTCGTGTAGCGAGGGGGTCTGCTGGATGAGCCCCTCGGCCAGTGTGATCGCCGTACCACTCGGCGCATCAAGCTTGTGGATGTGATGCGTCTCCTGAATGCGTGGCGTGTACTCGGGGTAGGGAGCCATGAGCCGGGCAAGCTGCTCGTTGAGGATCATCATGAGGTTCATTCCGAGGCTAAAGTTGGACGCAGCAAAGAGTCCACCACGTCCAGAGCTTTGCACCTCAGCCTTGAGCTTCTCAAGCTGTTCATTCCAGCCCGTACTGCCAGTGACCACGGGGAGTCCCGCTTTTAGGGCAGCTTGGCAAAGCTGATAGCCACTCTCAGGGGTGGAAAACTCAATGGCGACGTCGGCCTCTCGCAGAGAACCGTCCTCCAGTAGGGCTGCGTCAGCCTTATCTATGCGAGCGACCACCTGATGTCCGCGCTGGGTGGCGACCTCTTCGATCATATGCCCCATGCGCCCGTATCCGAGTATAGCGATTTTCATAGTAGGTAAGTATTTAGCGAGAGTGCGTGGCTTACGACACTCGAGATGTGTGGATTACTTCTTAGGCTTCTTGGTGTCATTGGCCTTAGCCTTGTGGGCAGCGTTGAGGAAGTCGAGGACTTCTTTGGTGATGTCAAAGCCTTCGCCAGCGTACATCACGCCTTCAAGTCCTGTGGAGGTGAGGATCAGGTCATACTTCTTGTCGGCGTTGAAAGCTTTGAGCTGAGCGACCACCTCATCGTGAAGGGCTTTCTGAGCATCAGCCTGAGCTTTCATCGCCTCCTCGGCGTAGCGTTGCTCCAGCTGAGCGCCCTCCTGCTGCATGGCGGTGATGCGCTTCTCCTCGGCATCGACCTGAGCCTGATTGGTGAAGAGACCTTTCTGAGCCTTCTCCATATAGCTGGCATAGGCCTGCTGAGCCTTCTGCGCCTTGTTGGCAAGAGCCTGCTGGTTGCGCTTGAGTTGAGCCTCGATCTGCTTGTTTGCCTGAGTGTAGTACTCGTAGTTCTTGTAGAGCGAGTCAAGAGATACGACGCCTATCTTGAGTTGGTGCGAAGGATCGGCGGTCGCAACTGTCAGACTGTCCGAAGTCGTGGGTTGACCATTCTGTTTTTGATTGCAGCTACCGAGTAGGAGAGACGCAATGAGTAGGGGGAGTAGGAGGATAAACTTCTTGTTCATATAGATGTTGTGTTGATTTGACTAAAGGTGTGGAGAGAACTACTGCGGATCATCGGCTATGCGGTCGGCTAGGTCCTGTCTCGTAGCTAGCTCCGCCATCTGCTTGTTGGCACATCCTATGCCTCTCTTCTTAAGAGCTTTGCTGTCCTCAATGTGCGAGCTCTGAGGGCTCTTGTCGCCCTTGACGACTAGTCGCAAGGCGAGCAGAAGTACGGCGAGTCCGACGAGGAGAACGGATATGATGATGAGTTTCATAGTTTTTCTTAGTATATTTGCAGGGGAGAGTAGCACCGTGCTACAGCTCTCAGATAGACAAAGGTATACCTTTTGTCGGACTTACGCACGCATTTGAGGTGACAAACTGATATCGTGCGGTTGTTAACGCACTTATATTCTAACTTTTCAAAGCAATAAACGATGCAAATAACAGATCTAACTCACATGCCCATCTGGCAGCACTTCTACGAAATCACCAAGATACCTCGTCCCTCCAAGCACGAGGAGCAGATATTGGCCTTCCTCAAGAAGTTTGCCGAGGAGCATAACCTAGACTATGCGCAGGACAAGACGGGCAATATAGTCATCCGCAAGGGTGCTACACCTGGTATGGAGGACCGCGAGACCATCATCCTCCAGGGTCACGTAGATATGGTCTGCGAGAAGAATAGTGACGTAGAGCATGACTTCTACAAGGATCCTATCAAGACGCATATTACCGACGGATGGATTCACGCTGAGGGTACGACTCTCGGCGCCGACAATGGTATCGGAGTCGCAGCAGGACTCGCTGTCCTGACTGACCCCACCGTAGAGCATGGACCTGTTGAGTGCCTCTTTACAGTAGATGAGGAGACAGGTCTGACCGGTGCTATGGGTATTGAGCCAGGCTTCGTCCAGGGACGCATCCTCATCAACCTCGACAGTGAGGACGAGGGCGAGATGTTCATCGGCTGCGCTGGCGGTATGGGTACGATGGCCTTCTTTGACTATACGACAGAGGCTACGCCCGCTGGGCAGATAGCTCTCGAGGTTAAGGTAAGCGGTCTCAAGGGAGGACACAGCGGTGGCGACATCCATGTCGGTCTAGGCAATGCTAACAAGCTCCTTGTGCGCTACCTATATAAGGTACTCAAGGAGGTTCCCGAGATGCGCTTAGCTATGATTGATGGTGGTAATCTACACAACGCTATCGCTCGTGAGGCTAAGGCTATCATCACGATCCCTGCCAATCGCAAGGAGAATCTCGCTATCTGGGCAAACGAGATGGACGCTGAGTTCCGCAATGAGCTCAAGAAAGTTGATCCTAATGTCAACCTCCGTGTGGAGACAACCACGACTCCTAAGGAAGTGATCGATGCCAAGACGGCTAACACACTCATCCGCACGCTCTACGCTTGTCCTCACGGTGTAATGGGCATGAGCCACTCGCTAGAGGGGCTCGTAGAGACCTCGACCAATCTAGCTAGTGTCAAGATGCGGGAGGGCAATGTGATCAGCATCGAGACCAGTCAGCGTAGCTCTACTGAGTCGCTCAAGGAAGATGTGGGCAACATGCTCCTCGCTCTCTTTGAGCTAGCTGGTGCACGCACAGAGGTTCGTGACGGCTATCCTGGCTGGGCTCCTAACCCCGACTCTGAGATCCTAAAGGTCGCTGAGAGCACCTATCGTGAGCTCTTTGGCAAGGAGCCAAAGGTCAAGGCTATCCACGCAGGTCTTGAGTGCGGACTCTTCCTGGCGAAGTATCCTTACCTTGATATGGTCTCCTTCGGCCCGACGATGCGTGACGTACACTCACCCGCAGAGCGTATGGAGGTTCAGACGGTGGAGATGTTTTGGCGTCACCTCGTAGCAATCCTCAAGAACGCTCCTAAGCGCAAGTAATCATAGCTAAGACTGCGGACCCACCAGTCCGCAGTCCAACCAACGAGAAGGCTCAGTCGCAGCGATGCGGTTGAGCCTTCTAAATTAATATGAGTTTAATCGCCAATATGGAGCACCATATGAGACTGTAGCAAAGGTCAACAGTCTCATCTTGATGAAGAAAAGTCAAAGGCGGAGGAAATCAAACAATTCCTCGGTGGGGATTTTGGATTATCCAGCGAGAAACAGACAAATTCTTCGGAACTTCAAAATCATTCTTCCGAACTTTTATTTCATTCTTCCGAAGTTTCATTTCTCCCCTCGGTGGAGAATTTTCGTTTCCTCCCTGGAGATGCCTGATTTCCCCGGGAGAGATGGACCATCCCTGTTTTGAATCAAAGGTCTATTGCTCCGTTTCAAAACATTTCATACCTTTGCTGGGAATGTGAAGTCAGACCAACTGTGAACGCAATGAACTCAGATCATACGATGATACCCGTGACTGAAGATGTAAATGAGCTCGCCCCATCACCTGCGGAGGCGTACTCACGAGAGTTCACTGTGGCTACTTCTTACGTAGATGCACCAGCTATATACCTATCAGAGAAATCTATTCACTACTAAAGCAACCATACATTATAAACGAAGACTAATGAATCATCTAATGAACAGACTGATCCTACGGATCCTCATACCGCTCTGCCTCCTTGCGGTAGCCAGTAGCGGTAGCGCACAGCAATCCTTCGGGGGCTCCCCACAGCTACTCGGAGAGGGCACGCTACGCACCGCCACTGCGGGCGTATCACTGGCCCCAGACTTCAACCCTCAGGACCTCATCCGCAAGGAGATGTGGCAGGGAGATAAGTTGCAGTTCAAGCCTTACAACGTCGGCAAGGTCGTACCCTGCTCCATTGACTTCGCCACAGCTGCTGAGCTCATCGGCTCCGTAGCAGGCACTGACATCTATCGACTAGAGATAGAGATGGAGCAGACACCTGTAGGACTTAATCTATACTACTCAGACTTCTTCATCCCCCAGGGTGGTCGACTCTACATATACACGCCTGGTGGCGACCAGCTCCTCGGAGCCTACACCCACGAGACGCACCCTCGGCATGGCGCCTTTGCCTCCGAGCCTCTGAGCGGTAGCAAGCTCATCCTAGACTATGAGACTCCTCATGGCTCGGCTATGCCATCTATCCAGATCAGTGGCGTGGGCTACCTCTACCGCTCAGCATTGCAAGCTAGAGTGGGGCATAACATAGAGCAAGAGGATGCCTCTGACCCAGGTCTAGTAACCTTTTGCCAGCTCAATATCAACTGCCCAGAGGGCAAAGAGTGGCAGGAGCAGAAGAGTAGCTCTGTCATCTATATGCCAGTCTTCGCAAATGGTGGTATAAGCTGGTGCTCGGGGAACCTTATTAATAATGTCAAGGGAGACTTCAAGCCCTATATCCTGACAGCAGCACACTGCTCGGGCGAGGATGGAACA
This sequence comes from uncultured Porphyromonas sp., assembly GCF_947254915.1. GTDB lineage: Bacteria > Bacteroidota > Bacteroidia > Bacteroidales > Porphyromonadaceae > Porphyromonas. Next base: position 7,031 of record NZ_CAMYEZ010000034.1, read on the forward strand.
GGAAAACCTGAAGAGGGCGAATTCAAGGGAGGCTTTGGCATTGATCAGAGCAAGATGGATCAGTGGGTCTTTGGCTTTCACTATGAGAAGCCTCGCTGCAACAATAGCGATTACGGCTTTCAGACGACCAAGACACTTACTGGTGCTGAGATTCGGACCTATACGTCACCTTACGGTTACTCCGACGGTATGCTCCTAGAGCTCAAGAATGAGATACCTCTCGACTACCGTGTCTACTACTCGGGCTGGGATGCTACTGAGAAGACTTGGAGCTCTGGAGCGGGCATCCATCACCCAGCAGGTGATGCGACCAAGCTTTGTCTATATAATAAAGGGATGATAATATCTCAGTGGGATGTCCCAGCTGATCCCTATGATCCCGATTCCAAACCTGATCGGGGCGGTGAAAATGATCACTATAGTCTCCACTTTCATACAGGAAATACTGAGGGAGGCTCATCGGGCTCTCCACTCTATAATGAGCATAAAGAGCAGATAGCTACCCTAACGGGAGGTCTCTCATCTGTCTGCGCTCAAGACGGGTTCTATGGTCGTCTCAGCTCACACTTCAACAAGTACAAGGACAAGGGAGATCTATACCATATGGATATGTACCTTGACCCAGAGAATACGGGAACTCTCAAGGTGGCTGGTACCTGGCGTCAGGGATATAAGCCATTTGCCCCTATACGTGAGTTACGTGGCAAGCTAGACCTACAGGATCACCTCAAGGTAGAACTTGAGTGGGATGCTGTGCCTGCACACGCACAGGGCTATCCCATCAGCTATCAGATATACCGCAACGGCACACCACTCAAAGAGGTGTCAGAAGCTAAGTATACAGATATGCTCACATATGGTCTGACTGCTCAAGGCTCTGTCAGCTACGCTGTAGAGGCTGTCTATAATGTTGAGGGCAAGAAGATGGCTACACCTGCTGCGCATCGCACCATATACACAGGTAAGCTTGTCAAGGAGGTTGAAGCTAAGGTGCAAGTGGCTACGAGTGGAACCACAATCTCTTGGTCAGCTCCACTCAATGCGCAGACTATCTCTAAGATTGCGGATCGGGCTACGATGAAAGCTGTTGGCGTCACACCTCGTGTGTGGCCTAAGCTGACTCAGTACCCTATCGATCTCCACCTTTTTGATAGATTCCGCCTAGGGCGCTCACCTTTTGACACTCCCCTCTACGTACATCAAGTGAATGTATTAGTAGATCCCAGCACCAAGAGTAGTATGCAGTCTATCTATCTACGACAGAAGGTAAAAGGGAAGAGAGACTACGTCCAATACTTCCCTCAGCCAAAAGGAGATAAACCACAATGGGTGTCTATTCGGCTTAGAATTCCATACAAGCTGAACGTTGAGGAAAACCTAGAGGTGGGCTTTAAGGTAAAAGGAAATAAGCTATTTAAGATATACCTTGACTCCAACTCAAAGGATGAATACACGCCCTTAGATGGTGCGTTATCTACGTTTATATCAGATGGCGAGGTTATAGCACACCCTAAATACACGCACTTTTCCGATCTCGGATATATGGCACTTGAGCTAGTCGTCTCTGATAATCCCAAGTCCAGCGGAGATGCCATCCGTGAGACCTTCACACGTGGACCACTGCCCGTTCCTTTCCCCGAGGTCAAGGGCTACGTGATCTATCGCAATGATGAGAAGGTCGGAGAGACTGATTCGTCCACTCGCACTTACCAAGACGCAGCTGGCAAGGCGGGAGACAAGTATCGTATTGAAGTACTGTACAATGCTCCTGCGAAACTCGCTATAGATAAGGACCTAAGGGGTGCTCAGCAACCTTATCTCTATCCTTCGGTCATACGAGATATGGCAACCCTCACTGAGGCGGACGAGGCACGCTTACTCCAGATCTTTGACCTTTCGGGGCAATGCCTACGGACAGTGAGCGGTGATGCACTACACAGTTCCATTGATCTAACTGATCTACCCGAGGGCTCATACGTGGCACTCATACGTACTGCGCAAGAGACCTTTACACAGAGAGTAATGATTAAACGAAACTAGCTCTAAGCTCTCTAAGCAAGCAAAGGAGACTGAGGCGGAAGCCGCTCGACAAGAGGCTTCCCCTCAGTACCCAGCTTAAACAGATTACAAAACCCTAAACCAACAAATACCATGATGAGGCTAACAAGATCTATATCTCTACTCGTGATCGTCGCCCTCTCATCATTTATATGGAGTGCGGCACAGGTGGACTGGGATGACGATGTGTACTACGTTCCCTCCAGCACACCACAGCAGGATAATCGCTCTAGCAAGCCGTGGGGTGACGAAAAGAATCAGTCTGATGACCAAGACGAGCTTGATGCTTACAACCATCGTGGCAAGGAATACACTGGAGAGCGCGGACGAAGCTACTCCTCTTCGCAGACGCAGAAAGGTGTAGGCAAGTATAGCCGTCGCATCATGCGCTTTCACAATCCTGCCACTGTATACATATACGACTCTGACAATGTAGATGTATACTATAAGGAGGATGGTACCTACGGTATCTACAACTACCCAGACCGCTACGACTACGTAGCTGACCGCTACAACCCCGTCGGCATCTCTATCAATCTGTGGAGCCCTGGCTGGTATCCCTCTTGGGACTACTACTATGACTATATGTGGGCTTCACCTTGGTATCCATGGTACACAAACCGCTACTCCTACCCTTACAGCTGGGGTGGCTACAACTATTGGGGTCCTTCCATTTGGTATACCAATCCCTGGTCGTGGGGCGGTAGCTACTGGTACGGATACTATCCACACTATGGAGGCTACGGCTACGGTGCTGGCTATAACAATGGATACTGGGACGGATACTATGCAGGCTCCTACGGTATCTACGATCCATACTACGGAAACTATGTCAAGCCCTCAACCTACTACTCCAACGGTCGCCTAGGTAGTAGCTACTATGACAAGGGCTATAGTAGCAACCCTCGCGCCTCACGAGGCAGCCAAGGCACACTATCGGGCAATGCTCGTAGAGGTTCGCTAGATGCCTCTACTTATAATCGCAGTGAGGTCACCGACCGAGGCAACTTCTGGAAGGAAGACCGCAATCGTATATATGACAATTCGCAGAGACGTAGTGCTCGTGGATCGTATGACCAGTTAGGCTCTGCTCGCTCTCGCCGTGGCTCTTACTTTGAGGATAGTAGCTCGGTAAGACAAGATCGTCCACTCTCCTCGCCATCTCGTAGCTACGACACAGGCTCCGCACGCTCTCGCCGTGGTAGCTACGACAACTCCTCCAATAGCCGTTGGCAGAGTAGCTCTACATCCTCTAGCTCATCTCGCAGCTACGACACAGGCTCCGCACGCTCTCGCCGTGGTAGCTACGACAGCCCCAGCTCTAGATCAACCTCTAGCAGTAGTTTTGGATCGTCCTCCTCTAGTAGCAGCTCTAGTAGCTCTTCTAGTGGCAGTGCTAGAGGACGCCGATAGTAGACAGTTCTTAGTATGAGACTTGTATCATTAGCCACCACACATAGGCTCTGACTAATGGTCAAGTCTCATTCGTTTATACACCTAGACACACAGACTATGCTTCGACACTATTTCATTCCCCTCATAAGCTCAGCTCTCCTACTCATCACAGGGAGCTACCTACCCGCACAGACTCACGACAATGCGCTACGCTTTAGCACCGAGACCCTTGACGGGACGGCTCGCTACCAAGCTATGGGTGGAGCCTTCGGAGCTGTAGGTGCTGACTACGGTAGCTTGCGACAAAATCCCGCTGGTCTAGGGCTCTTCCGCAGTAATGAGATACAGGGTACCGTCTCCTTCGGACAGAACATGGACCAAGCCACTTGGTATAAGGAGCAGTACAAGAAGGGGCGCACCGCCTTCGGGGGCAATATGTCTGTCGTGCTAGCCACACCGCTCAGAGGGTCTGGGATTTCTTTCAACTTTGCGTTAGGCTTCCACCAGCGTCAGAGCTTCGCTCGCTCCTTTGACGTAAGCAACCATCATATCACGGACTTCTCCCTAGCAGACTATGCGGCCCTTATCACCCCTAAAGACATTCCCACTGATGACTTCTTCGGCAAAAACGCTTATGGTAACCTCCCTGCGCCTTGGCTCGCCATACTAGGACATAGAGCTGGCTGGACAAATCGAAACAGAGAGGGCTTCTACGAGAGTGCCTTCTACTATAGCGACAAAGATGGTTTCTTAGGACCGAGCAATTCGCAGCTACGGGTCAACGAGCGCGGAGGTATCCAGGACTTTGACTTCACTGGTGGACTCAACTACAACGACCGCCTATACTTCGGCTTAGGGGTTAAGATTAGTGCGCTAGACTATCGTATGAACTCTTACTACCGTGAGGACTTCATAGACAAGGATTACCTAGAGCTTGCCAACGAGCTCCGCACCTCAGGCTCGGGCGCATCTGTTAGCTTCGGCTTGATTGCTCGTGTCTCAGACCATTTGCGCCTAGGTGCTGCCATCCAGACACCGACATGGTACACCCTGCAAGACGACTACGTAGCAGAAGCTGAGTCTCGCTACTCCCGTGCGCTAGACAAAGAGGGCAAGCCTCTACCCGAGAAGGAATGGACTGTCAAGGATGAGACACCTAGCGATGCCGCTTGGCGGTACCAGCTACAGACCCCAACAAAGATTGTCCTCAGTGGAGCCTTCGTCGGACGGCTAGGTATGCTGAGCCTAGACTATGAGCTGGCCAACTACTCGGGCATTCAACTCAAGGACACCTACGGTCCCTTTGTCGATGACAATAAGCTAATGAAGGAGTACTTCACTCCGATGCAGAGCACGCTACGCCTCGGAGGTGAGCTGAGAGTCTCTCCTCAGTTCAGTCTCCGTGCGGGTGGCTACTGGAGACAAGCGCCTATGAAGGCGAGCTTTGACTCCAATCCCAACCAAAGTGCTACCATCCATGTCAACGAGGCTGGCACCGTGCCACACTACGAGATTATAGGTATGGGCTATGGCGTCACGGGTGGACTAGGCTGGCGTTTCTCCCCATCCTCTTATATAGATCTAGCGGTCGTCTATCAGGGACAAAAGTCTCATATGTACCCCTTCCCGACACTCTACTATCAGGAAAAGGGCAAGGATATGCAGCTCACGACTCCTCAGGCTATCCAGCTACAGAAGCAGCGCATCTACGGGGTAGCCACCTTCGGCTTTAAGTTCTAAGTCTCTTCATCGCTTTACACTTATGTCTTTATCTTCCAAAGCTTGGGATCGCTTCCTCAACATCCTCTTACGCTCAGACATGGCTCGCGTCAACCGTGTCGAGTGGCTCACCGATGTGCTCTACCCCTTTCTCTCTATCACTGAGCTAGAGCAGCTCGCCACGGAGCCTCCGCACCGCTTTCTCTCGGTCAAAGTCCTCAACCACATAGCCAACCAAGAGATACGTCGCCACACCGAACTCCTAGCTATAGGCTCGGCAGGTAGTAGTCTCACAGGTTGCGTGGGCACCTGGGTCGGCATACCGACGGAGCTAGCGCAGTACAGTGTCAACATACTCCTCTTGATACAGAAGCTCTCTTACCTCTACGGCTGGGACGACTTCTTCACCTACGGAGCCGTGACAACAGAGACGCGAGCACGCTTTACCTTCCTCATGGGTAGCATGCTCGGCATACGAGAGGCCGACGAGCTCCTGCGCAGTGCCTGCACACTATACCAGGGGCAAGTCTCCATCACACCGATGCGCTATCTAGGCAAAGAGTCCCCCATTGACAAAGTCATAGCCGAGATATCAAAGCGTCTCCTCATCCTATCCGCCAAGGGTGGCATCACCGCCTGGATCGGTCGCAAGACTCCGCTCATCGGAGTCACCCTCGGAGCCACCTCCTCATACCTCCTCGTCAAGCCCTCGCTCGTACGTCTCAAGGTGCTCCTGCGAGACCTTATGCAGGAGTAACCTTTGACTGATCGGCTCTTTCGTGCATCTCAATAAATCCGTACCTTTGCCCCACATCAATTCACTTTTTAGACGAATAGCAACTATATGGCCAATTGGTTTGAATGCAAAGTGACCTACGAAAAGATGGTCGACAACGGAACGCCTAAGCGCACCTCCGAGGGGTACCTCGTACAGGGTGACACCTATACCGAGATTGAGGCACGACTCACCGAGGAGCTCTCCTCCTTTACCTCTCTAGGCGAACTAATCATCAATACGATCAAGCGGATCAAGCTCGCTGAGCTCTTCCTCTCTGATCACCCCGAAGACGATCGCTTCTATCGTTGCAAGGTCAACTTCATCTCGCTTGACGAGACGAGAGGTGTTGAGAAGCGCACCGCTGCTGCTATGATCGTGCAGAGCGATAGCCTGCCCAACGCCCTCAAGCGCCTCGAGAAGGAGATGTCCACGACTCTCTCTCCCTACGAGATAGCCGCCATCACCGAGACCATCATCATGGACGCTTGGCCGATAGACTTCTCCAAGCCCAACGAATAATCTATCCCTATTGAGAGACTGTTACCCAGACAGACTGGTAGCAGTCTCTCTTTTGTATTGTACACACCCTCTTTTTCCACACACATCATGATCGCAGAGCGTCTAGCAGAGATACGGAGTCAGATACCAGCGCAGGTGCAGCTGGTCGCAGTCTCCAAGTTTCACCCCGTAGAGTCCGTCCGAGAGGCTTACGAAGCTGGTCAGCGACTCTTTGGCGAAAACCGAGCTCAGGAACTTGCCGAAAAAGCCCCCCAGCTTCCCGAAGACATTCAGTGGCACTTCATCGGCACCCTCCAGCGTAACAAGGTCAAGTATATCGTCCCCTACGTATCCCTCATTGAGAGCGTTGACTCCGAGTCACTCCTCCAGGAGATCATCAAGCAGGCGAACCGCTTCGACCGCCAGCTGCGCATCCTCCTGCAGTACAAGATAGCACAGGAGGAGAGCAAGAGCGGGCTAGACCACGCAGAGCTTCTAGCACTCGTGGATCACTACCTAGCGACACCCGAGTGGCGGGAGCGCATTACCATCTGTGGCTTGATGGGCATGGCGACACTGACGGCAGACAAAGAGCAAGTACGCCACGAGTTTGACACGCTCCGTGCCCTACAGACAGAGCTACGAGAGCGCTACCCCGACATCTCGTGGGACGAGCTCTCCATGGGCATGAGCAGTGACTGGCCCCTAGCCGTAGAGGCGGGCTCCACCATCGTACGCATCGGCACCGCCATCTTTGGCGAGCGACAATACTAGCACAGCCCTCACTCATAGAGCCTTGACATAGGTTAGCCGAGGAGACTTAATCGCTAATTAAATGCGGTTAAGTGTCCTCTTTTTTGTACCCTCCCCCAATGAAACTGAAGAGGGAGACCCACCAGTCTGGTGAATCTCCCTCTTTGTCGTACTATGGTGAGACAGACTAGACGAAGCAGGAGTTGGAGTCTAGCGATGCCATCGCAGTTATATTGACGATGTCCTTGACATCTGCATCGTGATCAGCGAAGTAGATCGGCTTAGCCAGTCCGATTTGGATAGGACCGATCACATCCTCCGCTATGTCTAGGTGCTTGAGGAGCTGGTAGCACGCATTCGCAGCTGAGAGACGGGGGAAGATGAGCACATTGGCGGGCTCTCCCTTGATGCGATTGTTAGGGAACTCCTCATCGCGTCGCTGATAGTTGAGCGCCGTCTGTAGTTGCATCTCACCGTCCACCACGATGTGCGGGTGGTTTCTGTGTAGTATCTCGACCGCCTTACGAGCCTCCACGGAGGACTCGGCATCGGTGCTACCAAAGTCTGAGAAGCTAACCATCGCAATGACCGGCTTGATGCCAAAGCAACGCACCTTTTCGGCAGCCAGTAGTGCAATGTCTACCAGCGTCTCAGCCTTGAGGTTTTGATTGATCAGCGTATCAGCCAGGAAGAGAGGACCACTCTTCATCATCACAAGGTGCATCGTGGCAAAGTGCTGATGCCCAGGTGCTATACCGACCGTATCGCGGGCCACATTGGAGAGGTAGGCATAGTTTGAGTAAATACCTGTGATCAAGCTATCGGCATCACCGCACTGTACCATCATCATACCGAAGTAATTCGGACCAAACATCTTGTCCTTAGCTTCGCTCAGGACACCACCCTTGCGCCAGTTTTGCTCTGTATAGCGCTGGGCATACTCCTCGCGCTTAGCCTTCCACTGCTCGTCATGCTGATTGATCACCTCGATAGTGGAGAGGTCTATGTCATGCTCCTTGGCAATCTGCTTGATCACCTCAGGGTCACCCAGCACGATCGGATGGGCAATCCCTAGATGAGACACCTCAGCAGCAGCCCGCAGTACGAGAGGATTCTCGCCCGCAGCGTAGACCATACGCTTCGGAGACATCTGTGCTGCCTCGTGGATACGGCGTAGCAAGTGACTCATACCTCCTGTGCGCATCAGGAGCGACTGCTCGTAAGCCTCCCAGTCGGTGATCTCACGGCGCGCTACTCCGGTGCGAATTGCGGCTTGAGCCACAGCCATCGAGACCCTCGTGATGAGGCGTGGATCTACAGGCTTGGGGATAAAGTAGTCGGGACCGAAGTGGAGTGGCATATGCCCATAGGCGCTAGAGACCTCATCGGGGACTGGCTCCTGCGCTAGACCTGCAATAGCCATTGTAGCGGCCATCTTCATCTCCTCATTGATTGCCGTGGCACGTACATCAAGTGCTCCTCGGAAGATGTAGGGGAAGCCAATCACATTATTGATCTGGTTCGGATAGTCCGACCGCCCCGTAGCCATAAGCACATCAGGGCGAGCCGCTTTTGCGTCCTCATACCTGATCTCGGGCTCTGGATTGGCAAGAGCGAAGACGATTGGATTCGGAGCCATCTTTTGCACCATCTCAGGAGTCAGCACGCCAGGCTGTGAGAGTCCGAGGAAAAGGTCAGCCCCCTGGATCGCATCGGCCAGCGTGTAGATGCCCTCACGACTGGTCGCAAAGAAAGCTTTGCGCTCATCTAGGTTGGGGCGATCGGTGCGAATGACCCCTTTGGAGTCAATCATAACGATGTTCTCCCGCTTAGCTCCTAGAGCGATGTAGAGCTTGGTACAGGACTGCGCCGATGCGCCAGCCCCACTGACTACGATCTGCACCTCCTCAATCTTTTTGCCCGCTATCTTGAGGGCATTGAGCATACCCGCTGCGGAGATGATGGCCGTACCGTGCTGGTCGTCGTGCATGACGGGTATGTCAAGCGTAGCCTTCAGCTCCTCCTCGATCTCAAAGCACTCGGGCGCCTTGATGTCCTCGAGGTTGATACCGCCGAAGGT